>NZ_OZ060386.1:300000-559180 GCF_964059055.1 Buchnera aphidicola (Neophyllaphis podocarpi)
ATAAATCCTTTAAAGAATTATGAAAAAATATCATCTTCTAAAAATAACTTAAGAAATTTAAATATTTATGATGAAAATACAAAACAAAATTACTTTTCTAAAAAATTTTTTTCAGAAAAAGATTTAATTAAATTAAAAAAAATTATATTCAAATTAAAAAAAATCTATTGTGGAAATATAGGTTTTGAATATATGCATATTGATAAATCAGAGGAAAAAGAATGGATACAAAAAAAAATAGAATCAAAAAAAGGAGATTATTCTAAAAGTATAAATAGTAGAATTAAAATTCTAAAACATTTAGTAGAAGCAGAAACATTAGAAAAATATTTATCATCAAAGTTCCCTGGATCAAAAAGATTTTCATTGGAAGGAGCTGAATCACTAATTCCTTTATTAAAAGAAACTATAAATTGTTCTTTTAAAAAAAAAATTACTCATATTATATTAGGAATGGCTCACAGAGGTCGCTTAAATGTTCTTGTAAATATTTTAGGAAAAAATATTAATAATTTAATAAAACAATTTTCTAATAAATTTATATTTAAAAAGGGTAGCGGAGATGTTAAATATCACATGGGATATTCTTCCTATATAAAAAAAGAAAAAGAAATTATTAATATACTTCTTTCTTATAATCCTTCTCATTTAGAAATAGTTAATCCTGTAATTTCTGGTATAACTAGAGCATATATAGATTATAATTCAGAAAAAATCAAAAATAAAGCATTACCTATCTCTATTCATGGAGACGCATCTTTTGTTGGACAAGGAGTTATACAGGAAACTTTAAACATGTCACAAACTAGAGGTTATAAAATAGGAGGTACATTACATATTATAATTAATAACCAGATAGGATTTACTACTTCAAATTATAAAGATGCAAGATCTACAAAATATTGCACAGATATTGCTAAAATGATCAATTCTCCCATATTTCATGTTAATGCAGATGATCCTGAAGCTATAATTTTTGTAACAAAGTTAGCAATAGAATTTAGAGAGAAATTTAAAAAAGATATCTTTATAGACTTATTTTGTTATAGAAGACACGGACATAATGAAGCCGATGATCCTAGTGTAACCCAACCAATTATGTATAAGAAAATTAAAAAACATAAAACTGTTTGTAATATATTTTCAAATTTATTAAAAAAAATGAATAATATTACAGAAAAACAAATTACAGAAATTCAAAATAGATACAGAAAAAATCTTATTGATAATAATGTAATTAAAAATAAAATTGATAAATCAAATTTTACAAATAACAATTTTATGTATAAAAATTTGGATTTAGAAAAAGATATATATTCTAAAATTATAGACAAAAACTTCTTAAAAAAAATATTAAATAAAATAAGTAAAATACCTTGTGATTTTAAAATACATGATAGAGTTAATAAAATTTACAAAGATCGTTACTGTATGTCAACAGAAAAAAAATTACTAGATTGGGGAGCAGCAGAAAATTTAGCATATGCAATTTTAATTTATTTTGGTATTAAATGTAGATTATCTGGTCAAGATATTAAAAGAGGTACTTTTTTTCATAGACATTCTGTAATATATGATCAAAAAAATGGATTAAATTATATTCCTTTATATGAAATAGATAAAAATAAAAGAAATTTTTTTATATTTAATTCTGTTTTATCAGAAGAATCAGTTTTAGCCTTTGAATATGGTTATTCAACAATTAATATACAAGGATTAAATATATGGGAAGCTCAATTTGGTGATTTTGTAAATGGTGCTCAAGTAGTAATAGATCAATTTATTACTTCTGGAGAAGAAAAATGGGGAATCAAATCATCATTAATAATGCTTTTACCTCATGGATACGATGGACAAGGACCAGAACATTCTTCAGGAAGAATAGAAAGATTTTTGCAATTATGCTCAAATAATAATGTAAAAATATGTATTCCATCTTCTCCTTCTCAAATATATCATTTATTAATTAATCAAGTATTTTGTAAAATCAAAAAACCATTGATAATATTTTCTCCTAAATCATTATTAAGACATCAAAGCGCCAAATCAGATTTAAATGAATTAATACAAGAAAAATTTAAATTGATAATTGACGAAATAGATAACTTAGATTTTAAAAAAATTAAAAAAATAATATTTTGTTATGGTAAAGTTTACTATGATTTATTATATATGAGACGTACTTTTAAAAAAAATTATATATGCATTATCAGAATTGAGCAATTATATCCCTTTCCTAAAAAAGAAATAAAAAACATACTAAAAAAATATTCTTTAATTAAAAATTTTGTATGGTGCCAAGAAGAGCCTAAAAATCAAGGTGGTTGGTACTATATTTATAATAATTTTAAAAAATTATTATTTGATATTAATTTATTAAGTTATGAAGGTCGTCAATCTTCACCTTCAACAGCAGCAGGTCATGCATATATTCATAAAAAAGAACAAATTAGATTTTTAAAAGCAGCATTAGATATAAATTAATTTAAGGATTATATGACAAATAAAATAGATATTTTAGCACCAGAATTTCCGGAATCAATAACTGAAGCAACAGTAGCTAAATGGAATAAAAAGCAAGGAGATTTTGTAAACAGAGATGAAATAATTGTAAATATAGAAACAGACAAAGTAATTTTAGAAGTTCCTTCTCCTAGTTCAGGAATTTTATATGAAATTATTAAAAATAATCATAAAAAAATATCATCTAAAGAAATAATAGGAAAATTAAAGATTATAAAAGATCATTCAAATATAAATAATATTAATAAAAGTAAAAATCAAATTAAAAAAGAACTGATTGAAGATGCACCGCCATCATTAAGAAGAATATTGTATAATTACGAATTAAATAAAATAAATAAAATAAAAGAACAGAGTATCAATAAAAAAATAAAAAATAATATTGAAACTTATATAAATAGTTCAAATTCTAATGAAAAAGAAAATAAAACAAATTATGAATTTGGTAATGATTTAAATCGTAAAAAAAAACATGTACCAATGAGCGAATTTCGTAAATGTATATCAAAAAGACTAATTAAATCTAAAAATGAAATGGCAATGTTAACTACATTTAACGAATGCAATATGTCAAATATAATTAAAATACGTAAAAGATATGGAGATAAATTTAAAGAAAAATACGGTATACGTTTAGGTTTTATGTCTTTTTTTGTTAAATCAGTTATAGAAAGTTTAAAAAATTATCCTATGATTAATGCAGTTATAGAAAATAATGAAATTATATATTATGAATATTTTGATATAAATATTGCAGTTTCAACTTCTAGAGGCGTTATTACTCCAGTAATAAAAAATGCAGATATGCTTAGTATTCAAGAAATAGAAAAAAAAATTAAATATTTTGCTGAAAATGGAAATAATGGAAAAATTAGTACTAATGATTTAAGCGGTGGAAATTTTACAATAACAAATGGAGGTATATTCGGATCATTATTGTCAACTCCAATAATTAATATAAATCAAACAGCTATACTAGGAATGCATTCTATTATTAATAGACCTATAGTTATTGATGATGTAATTAAAATTGCACCTATGATGTATTTAGCTCTTTCATATGACCATAGATTAATTGATGGAAAAGAAGCTGTAGGTTTTTTATTAAAAATAAAAGAAAACATAGAAGATACAACAAGAATCATATTACAAATATAAAATATTAATAAAAATAATTTTTTATAATAAAGAGAAATTATAATGAAAAATATACAAATAGTTTTAATGAGACACGGTGAAAGTTTATGGAATAAAGAAAATAAATTTACTGGTTGGTGTGATATTGATCTTTCAAATAAAGGAATTGAAGAAGCAAAAGAAGCAGCAGAAAAATTAAAAAAATGTAATTTTTATTTTGATATTGCATATACTTCCTTACTAAAAAGAGCAATAAACACTCTATGGTACACATTAAGTACATTAGATCAATTATGGATTGAAGTAAAAAAAACATGGAGATTGAATGAAAGACATTATGGAAATTTACAAGGTCTTAATAAAACAAAAATTGCTATACAATATGGAGAAAAACAATTAAAATTATGGAGAAGAGGATTTAATGAAAAACCACCTAAAATAAATCAATATAATAAATTACTATTTAAAAATGATCTACGTTATAAAAATATAATTAACCTTCCTGATTCAGAAAGTTTATATATGACCTTATTGAGAGTAACTCAATATTGGAATAAGTATATTATTCCTCAATTAAAAAAAAGAAAAAAAATAATAATTGTAGCTCATGGAAATTCTTTAAGAGCATTAATAAAATATATAGAACAAATAGAAGATGATAAAATCATAAAATTAGATATTCCTACAGCATCTCCTTTAATATATGAGCTAAATGAAAAATTAAAACCAATAAATAAATATTATTTAAAGTAATATTTAAAAATATAAAAAAATTACTTTAACTAATCGAAATTATTTTTAATATTTTTATAACTAAACAATTGGATAATTAATGATTAATAAAATAGGAGTACTCACTAGCGGTGGTGATGCTCCAGGTATGAATGCAGCAATTCGCGGTGTAACACGTACAGCTTTAAGTGAAGGTTTAGAAGTTTTTGGTATTTATGATGGATATTTAGGTTTATATGAAAATAGAATGATAAATTTAGATAGATATAGTGTTTCTGATGTTATAAACAAAGGAGGTACTTTTTTAGGATCATCTAGATTTCCAGAATTTAAAAACAAAGAAACTAGACTAATTGCAAAGAAAAATTTAATTAATAGAGGAATAGATGTTTTAGTTGTTATTGGAGGAGATGGTTCTTTCATGGGAGCAAAAAAGTTGACAGATATGGGTTTTCCATGTATAGGACTTCCAGGAACAATTGATAATGACGTAGGAGGAACTGACTATACCATAGGATATTTTACAGCATTAGAAACTATTGTAGAAGCAATAGATAGACTACGTGATACTTCTTCATCTCATCAAAGAATATCTATAGTAGAAGTTATGGGGCGTAGTTGCGGAGATTTAACCTTAGCAGCATCTATTGCAGGAGGATGTGAATTTTTAGTATTACCAGAAATAAAGTATTCAAAAAAAGAATTATTATCAGAAATAAAAGCAGGAATAAGAAAAGGAAAAAAACATGCTATTGTAGTTATAACAGAATATATCTGTGATATTGAAAAACTAGCAAAATATATTCAACTAAAAACGAAGAGAGAAACAAGAGCTACAGTTTTAGGGCATATTCAAAGAGGAGGATCTCCTGTAGCATATGACAGAATACTTGCTTCAAGAATGGGTGAGTACTCTATAAAATTATTATTACAAGGATATAAAGGACGTTGTATAGGAATTAGAAACGAAAAACTTGTACACCATGATATATTAGATGCAATTAAAAATATGAAAAAATCATTTAAGTTAGAATGGTTAAAAACTGCAAAAAAATTATATTAAAAATTGAATTTATGAAGTAAAAATATTTACAAAATCATATTTATAAAAATAAAATTTATTAAAAATAATAAAATATAAAAATTAAATATGAATTAGTATTTAATTCATATTTTTCTAGGAAATTAATATGAATTGTTCGCATGCAAATTTTTCTTTAAAAAGGCAATGTATATCTGAATTTATAGGTACAGGATTGATAATTTTTTTTGGTTCAGGAGTGTTAGCTGCATCTAAATTAACAAATATAAACTTTGGGCAATTAGATATTAGTATAATATGGGGATTAGGTGTTTCTATAGGGATATATTCTAGTATGAAAATATCAGGAGCTCACTTAAATCCAGCTATTACAATTACTTTATATATATTTTCTAATTTTAACAAAAAAAAAGTTATCCCTTATATAATTTCACAAATGTTAGGTTCTTTTACTTCTACTTCATTAGTTTATTTTTTATACTATAATTTATTTAACAATTTTGAGAATTCTCATAAAATTGTAAGAGGAACTGTAGAAAGTTTATATTTGGCTGCTATATTTTCTACATATCCTAATGGGTACGTTAGTACTTTAAAATCTTTAATAGTTGAGATAGTTATTGCAGCTATTTTTATGTATGTAACAATGACGTTGAATGATTTCAATAAAACTAGTTATTCATCTTATTCATATTTATTAACACCTTTAATAATAGGATCATTAATCATAGTTATAGGTACTTCTATGGGTTCATTAACTTCATTTGCTTTAAATCCAGCTAGAGACTTAAGTCCTAAAATATTTATGTGGTTAGCTGGATGGGGAAGTATATCATTTACTGGAGGCAGAGATTTTCCTTACTTTTTTATTCCGTTATTTGGATCTTTATCAGGAACTATTATAGGAGCTTTTGGATACATAAGATTAACTAAATTAATCTAATTTAAAATTTTATAAATTATATTTTTATATTATTTAATAACTTCAAAAAAATATCAATATCTAGTGAAGATTTACCGACTAATAAACCATCAATATAAGAATTATTTATTAATCTAAATGAATTTTTTTCGTCTACAGAACCTCCATATAGAACTGAAAACAGTTTTTTATTAATAGAACTCACATCAAGTATATATTCCTTTATAAATTTGTGAGTTTCCTTTATTTGTTCAATATCAGCAGCTTTTCCACTACCTATAGCCCATATAGGTTCATATGCTATTATAGAATTTATAAATGATTTTTTACCTGAATTTAGTATTATAGAATCTATTTGTTTTTTACAAACTATTTTAGTTAAACCTAATAAATTTTCTTTTTTTGTTTCTCCTATGCATAAAATAGGGGTAAGTAAATTTTTTTTAACTATATCGAATTTTTTAGAAATATAATTACAATTTTCATTATGCAACATGCGTCTTTCAGAATGTCCTATTATAACATGTGAAATTCCTATGTCTTTTAACATAGATACAGATACTTCTCCTGTAAAAGATCCAGAAACATTTACATCAACATTTTGAGCAGCTATATTAATACAATTATTAAAATAATTTTTATTACATTTAGCAACTAATTGTATAGCCATATCTAAATAAACGTAAGGTAAAGCGATAATTATATTAGAAATTTCATTATTTTCACAAAATTTAATTAATTTATTTAAAAATCTAACAACTAACTTCTTATTTCCATTTAATTTCCAGTTAGCAATAATTACAGGTTTTTTCATATAATTTATACCTTTTAAAATTAATTTTTAATATTCCGTCTAAAAATAATAAGAAATTAGAACGGAATATATTGATTAAATAACATTTAAATATTTAGAATACATTTAATTTTTTTACTTAATCTAAAACGAGTAACGTATGTTTCAGATATTAATCTTTTATTAAGATTTGTAGGATCAATTAAAATACGAGGATATAAATATTTTAAATAAAAACTTCCAAATCCTCTAATCTGTATAGGTAATCCGGACTCTAATGTTATTACCATAATTTTAATAATTTTTTTTACTATTAAATTTATAAACTTTATTGATAAATTATTTTTTTTTTGAGCAATTTTTTGACATAATTCAGATGTAACCATAAATCCTCTATAGAAAATAATATTTTTTGATGAATTAATTACTTTTTTGCTGCTTTAAAAGCTTCAGCCATAATACTAGAAAAATTATTTTTTTCTTTTATCTTTTTTTGTTTTATGTGTACTTTTTTATTTTCTATTTCTTGATTATAATGTAATGAAATAATTATTAAACGATTTTTTCTATCTAATCCATTTAACTTAACATTTACATGACTATCTAATTTTAAATTATTTATATAATTTTCAGGACAAATACGAGATAATTCTGAAATTTTTAAATTACCATTAACTCCTAAAGATAAATTAACTGTTATATTTTTATCATCTATATTAATTATTTTACCAAAAACTAAAGTGCCTTTTTTATGATTGTTAATGTAATTATTTACAGGATCTTCTTCTAATTGTTTAATTCCTAAAGAGATTCGTTCTCGTTCAGAATCTACTTGTAACACGATAGCAGTAATTTCATCACCTTTTTTATATTCTTTAACTGCTTCTTCTCCTGGAATGTTCCAAGATATATCTGATAAATGAACTAATCCATCTATACCACCTTCTAATCCTAAAAATATACCAAAATCTGTAATAGATTTAATTCTTCCTTGAACTTTATTACCTTTTATATTCTTTTCTGCAAAACTTTTCCAAGGATTTTTTTTGCATTGCTTTAATCCTAAAGATATTCTTCTTCTTTCTTCATCTATATCTAAAACCATAACTTCTACTATATTATTTACACTAACTACTTTAGATGGATGAATATTTTTATTAGTCCAATCCATTTCAGAAACGTGAACTAAACCCTCAACACCTTCTTCTATCTCAACAAAACAACCATAATCTGTTAAATTTGTAACTCTTCCTGTAATTTTAGTATTTTCAGGATATCTTTTTGATATAGATATCCAAGGATCAGTACTTAATTGTTTTAAACCTAATGAAACTCTAGTTTTTTCTTTATCAAATTTTAAAACTTTAACAAATATCTCATCTCCTATATTTACTATTTCATTAGGATGTTTAACTCGTTTCCAAGCCATATCAGTTATATGTAATAAACCATCTACACCACCTAAATCAACAAAAGCTCCATAATCAGTAAGATTTTTTACAATTCCTTTAACTTTTATATCTTCTTTTAGATTTTCTAAAAGTAAATTTCTTTCAGCACTATTTTCAAATTCAATTACAGCTCTTCTAGAAACAACTACATTATTTCTTTTTTTGTCTAATTTAATTACTTTGAAATCAAGATGTTTACCTTCTAAATGTATAGTTTCTCTGATAGGTCTAATATCTACTAAAGAACCAGGTAAAAATGCTCTTATATCATTTAATTCTACAGTAAAACCGCCTTTAACTTTTCCATTTATAACTCCATTTACAGTAGTATTATTTGCATGAGCTTTTTCTAACATAATCCAGGATTCATAACGTTTTGCTTTTTCTCTAGATAAAACAGTCTCTCCAAAACCATCTTCTATTGCATCTAAAGCTACATCAATTTTATCGCCTAATTTAATTTCTAATTCACCATTAGAATTTTTAAACTGATCTATAGGAATAACAGACTCAGATTTTAAACCAGCATCAATTAAGATTGTATCTTTGTCTATTGAAATAATAGTACCTTTGATAATTGATCCTGGGCGTGTTTCAATTGTTTTAAGTGATTCTTCAAATAATTTTGAAAAAGATTCAGTCATATTAATAATCTTCAGATCTTAAAATTTAACTACCGTTATACTTCATGTTTAACGGGGTTATTAAAAATATTCATTAATATCCATATTATAGAAATTAATTATATAAAAATAAATTTTATTAAAATAAATTTTTAATCTTTTTTATAGAAAAGTTAACTACTTCTTTTAATGTCATTGATGTTACATCAATTAATATAGCATTTTTTGCAGGAATTACAGGAGAATAAATTCTATGTAAATCTCTGTAATCTCTTTTTTTTACTTCATTAATAACTGTTTTTAAATTAACATTAACTCCTTGTTCTTGCAACTGAATCATCCTATGTAATGATCGTTTTTTAATATCAGAATATAAAAAAAATTTTATATAAGCATCTGGAAACAAAATTGTACCCATATCTCTACCGTCAGCAACTAATCCTGGCTCTTTACGAAATGACTTTTGTATATCAAGTAAAGATTTTCTAACAAAATAAAATTGAGATAATTTAGAAGCTAAAATACTAATTTCTGGAAGCAATAATTTTTTATATATCTCAATTTCCTGAAAAATAACTTGAATGGATTTTTCATTGCAAGAAGATTTAATTTCAAAATCCATAAAATAAGAAAATATTTTTTTGTCAAAAATATTCTTATTAATATTTATATAAATATAAGCCAAAATCCTATAAAAAATACCAGAATATAAAACATTCCAGTTTAGTTTTTTAGAAATAATTTTACATAAAGAACTTTTTCCAGTACTACTCAAACCATCTATTGTAATAACAGGTACTATATTCATATTATTTTTGTGTTATATAGTAAAAAATAAAATTTTTTAATAAATTAATTTAATTAAAATTAAAAATGACTAATATTTAAATATTCTTTAAAATAATTTGGAAAAGTTTTAGAAGTACATTGTGGATTTAAAATAGTCACAGAAAGATCAGATAATGATAATAGAGAAAAAGACATAGCCATTCTATGATCATTATAAGTATCTATAATTGCGTATTTAATTTTTAAAGGAGGGGTTATAGATATATAGTCATACCCTTCTATTACTTTAGCTCCAACTTTACGTAACTCAATTACCATAGCTTTAATTCTGTCGGTTTCTTTAACTCTCCAATTATAAATATTTCTAATTGTTGTAGTACCATTAGCAAATAAAGCAACTATTGCAATAGTCATAGCTGCATCAGGAATATGATTTAAATCCATATCAATTGAATTTAAAACATTTCTTGTGCAAGAAATATAATTATTTCCTAAATGTATAATAGCTCCCATTTTTTTTAATACATGAATAAAATTAACATCTCCTTGTATACTATTTTTACCTACTCCTTTTACTTTTACAGTACCTCCTTTAATAGCTGCTGCAGCTAAAAAATAAGATGCAGAAGAGCTATCTCCTTCAACTATATATTTACCTAATGATTTATAAATTTGTTTAGATGGAATATAAAATTCTTTATAATTTTTATTGATAAATAATATTCCAAATTGTTTCATTAGATTTAACGTTATATCTATATAAGGTTTAGATACTAAATTATTTTTTAATTTAATTACAGTATCTATTTTACATAAAGGAGCAATCATTAATAAAGAACTTAAAAATTGACTTGAAATACTACCATCAATTGATATTTCACCTCCAATAAAACCTCCTTTAATACTTATAGGAGGATAAAACTTTTTTTTATTATATGTAATATTGGCTCCCCCTTCTTTTAAAGCACTAACCAAATGTCCTATTGGCCTTTCTTGCATTCTTGAATCTCCAGTAAGAATTAAATTACAATCCTTAATTAAACTCAATAATGCAGTTAGTGGTCTAATAGCAGTTCCTGCATTACCTAAATAAATTGATTTTATGTTATTAGATATATTTAATGGCAAACCGTAACCGTGCACAATACAAATAAGTTTTTTTTCATTATAAAAATATTTTATACCCAATATCTTTAAAGCATTTAACATGTATTTAGTATCATCACTATATAATAAATTATATATTTTTGTAATACCTTGAGCAATAGATGCCATAAGAAGAATACGATTAGAAATACTCTTTGAACCAGGTAAAAAAACTTCTCCATTTATGTAATTTACTGGTTTCATATTTAAAGATTTATTCATAAAATTAAGCGCTCTCATTAACAATATTAAATAAAAACAAACAAAAATTATTTATTACTTAAAAATACTTTTTTTCAAAGCTTAACATAAACTTTATTAACTTTTTAACTCCATCCAAAGGCATTGCATTATAAATAGATGCTCTTATACCTCCAATTATACTATGACCTTTAAGAGCATATAATCCATTTTTTAAGGCTTCTTTAAAAAATAACTTTTCTAATTTTATCTTAGATAAATTAAAAGTAACATTCATTATAGATCTATTTTTAATATTTATATTGTTAAAATAAAGATTACTGTTATCTATAGCTTCATACAACAATTTTGCTTTCAATCTATTTATCTTATAAATTTCATTTATTCCACCTTTATCTATTAACCATTTAAATACTAATCCGGCAAGATACCAAGAAAATGTTGGAGGAGTATTAAACATAGACTTGTATTTATTTAAGATTTGATAATTTAAAAATGATGGAAGAATTCTATTAGAAATATTTAATAACTTTTCATGTAAAATTACTATTGTAATCCCTGAAGGTCCTATATTTTTTTGTGCTCCAGCATAAATTAAACTATAATTATTAATATTTATGGGTTGAGATAAAATAAAAGAGGAAAAATCTCCTACTACAATTTTATTATCAAATTTAGGTTCTTCATGAATAGCTATTCCTTCAATTGTTTCATTAGGACAATAATGTATGTAATCTATTTTATCATTTAAACACCAATGACTCATTGGTATTATTGACTTTTTACCATTTTCTATAGTCCTTACATTTAATATATTAGAATTACAATATTTTTTAGATTCTATAACTGCACTGTTACTCCAATAACCACTACAAATATAATCAGCTATATTATAATTTTTTAATAAATTTAATGGTATAGCTGAAAATTGTCCTCTAGCACCTCCCTGAACAAATAAAATTTTATAAGACATAGGAATATTTAATAAGATTCTTAGATTATTTTCAACTTCTTCTGTCATACAAATAAACTCTTTACTTCTATGACTAATCTCCATAACAGAAGCACCCATTTTGTTCCAGTTTTTTAAATCTTTTTTTGCTATAGATAATACTTCTTCAGGTAAAGTAGCAGGACCGGCACTAAAATTATATATTCTAGACATAATTTAACCAAATAATGAAGTTAATTTTTTTAATATAAATATTTTTATAATTAAATTTTTATGTAAAAACACTTTTGTTAAAATAAATAATATATTTTCAATCAATATATTTTATCCCATGCATATATTTTTCTATTAATATTTTAGGTACTTTAATTCTACCATCTTTTTCTTGATTATTTTCCATAATTGCAGCTAATGTACGTCCTAAAGCTAAACCTGAACCATTTAAAGTATGTACAAAATCTATTTTTTGACTTTTTTTACATCTAAATTTTGATTTCATACGTCTTGATTGAAAATCAGACATATTAGAACATGAAGAAATTTCGCGATATTTATTTTGAGAAGGAAACCAAACTTCCAAATCATAAGTTTTAGTAGAAGCAAAACTCATATTTTCTGCAGTTAATAATATTTTTCTATAAGGAAGATTTAATAATCTTAAAATCATTTCAGCATGAGAAGTTACTTCTTCTAATGCTTTCATAGAATTTTCTGGTTTTACAATTTGTACTATCTCTACTTTATCAAATTGATGTAATCTAATTAATCCTTTACTATCTGTACCATAAGATAAATTTTCTGCACGAAAACATGGAGTATGAGCAGTAAATTTTAAAGGTAAAATTTTATCTTCTAAAATTTGACCTGAAACTAAATTAGTTAACGGAACTTCTGATGTAGGAATTAAAGAATATTTATTAAAAATATTATCATTTTTTTTAATATGAAATAAATCATTTTCAAATTTAGGTAATTGACCAGTAGAATACATACTTGAATAATTTGATAAATAAGGAACATAAACTTCTAAGTAACCATTTTTATTGGTATGAATGTCTAACATAAATTGACCTAAAGCTCTATGTAACAAAGCAGTTTTACCTTTCATTAACACAAAACGAGATCCGGAAATTTTAGCTGCTGTAGACCAATCTAAACCATTGTTTTTTATTCCTAATTCAATATGATCCTTTATTTTAAAATCATATTTAGGAATACAACCCCAACGACCAACTTCTTTTCCATTTTTATATTTATTTTTATTAGGTAACTTATCATCTGGTATATTAGGAATCGTTTGTACAAAATTATTTATTTGTTTTTTTAAAAAGCGTAATTTATCTTGATAACTTTCTAAATTTAATGATATTTTTTTTGCTTTTTCAAACAAAATTTTTAGATTTTCACCTAATATTTTTTTTTGACCAATTAGTTTAGAGATTTTATTACGATTTGATTGCAATAATTCAGTTTTAATTTGCAAGTTTTTTCTTTCATTTTCAATGAATTTTATATATTTTATATCTAACTTAAAACTTCGTTCTGACAATTTTTTAGCTAACCAATCTAAATCGTTACGTAAAATTTTTAAACTAATCATATATAATTTTAACCTATATAATATGTATTAAGATAGAGCTTTGAAAAAAATAGTAATTAATAGTTTTATATTGTATAATAATACAATCATTATGTAACTCAACATTATTTTTATAAAATAAAATTTTTATTTAAAATTATGAAAAATATACCATACAAAAGTAGTAAATTAATAATTATAGGATCAGGTCCAGCAGGTTATACTGCATCTATTTATGCAGCTAGAGCTAATTTAAAACCAATACTAATTACAGGATTAGAAAAAGGAGGACAATTAGTAAAAACTAATAGCATAGAAAATTGGCCTGGAGATATTAATGAACTAAAAGGTATATCTTTAATGGATAGAATGCATAAACATGCAATAAAATTTAATGTAGAAATTATATATGATTTTATAAATAATGTAGAATTTGATTCTTATCCATTTATATTAAAAGGGGAAAAAGTAATATATCAAGCTAAATCTGTAATTATTGCTACTGGATCTTCAGCAAAATATTTAAATTTAAAATATGAAGAAAAATTTATAGGAAAAGGAATTTCTACATGCGCTATATGTGATGGATTTTTATACAAAAACAAAATAGTAGCGGTTGTAGGAGGGGGAAATACAGCTGTAGAAGAAGCTTTATACCTATCTAACATAGTTTCATATGTGTATCTAATACATAGAAGAGAAAAGTTTACAGCGGAAAAAATTTTATTAAAACGTTTAAAAACAAAAATTAAAGATAAAAAAATTATTTTAAAAACTAATTTAGTTGTGAATGAAATAATAGGAAACGAAAATAGCATAACTAAAATTGTATTAAAATCAAGTATAAATCTAAATATTAAAGAACAAATTAAAATACATGGTTTATTTGTTGCTATAGGTCATAATCCTAATTCTAATATTTTTAAAAATAAATTAGTTATGAAAAATGGGTATATAAAAACAAAACTACAAAAAAATTCCGCATATACTGAGACTAGTATTGCTGGAATATTTGCAGCAGGAGATGTTACATATGCATCATATAAACAAGCAATAACTTCTGCTGCAAGTGGTTGTATGGCAGCATTAGACGCAGAGCGTTATTTAAACAAAATTAGCAATTAATAAAATATTACAAATATACAAAAAATTTTTGAGGATAAAATGAATAAAGAAGAAAACATTGAAATGCAAGGAACTGTAATAGATACTTTACCTAATACAATGTTTAGAGTGGAATTAGAAAACAAACATAAAATAATAGCTCACATATCTGGAAAAATGAGAAAAAATTATATTAGAATTTTGACAGGAGATAAAGTAACTGTAGAAATTACTCCATATGATTTAAGTAAAGGAAGAATAATTTTTCGCAGCAGATGATGATCAATAATAATTTAATTATATATAAATTTATAATTATAAAAAACAAAAAATATATTTATTTAAAATTAAATAAAAATTTTTCAAAAATTAAAAATTAATTAATTTTTTTGTAAAAACTATTAAGTAAAATTTAGGAAATATAATAAATATGAGAACTACTTATTGCGGTAAGATAAATATTTCACATTTGAATAATGAAGTTGTATTATGCGGATGGGTAAATTCTTATAGAAATACTGGAAATATTATATTTATAGATTTACGTGATTGTTCAGGAATAATACAAATATGTTTTAATAAAAATAAAAATCAATCTTTCAAAAAAGCTATAAAACTAAGAAATGAATTTTGCATACAAATAGTAGGATTGGTTAAAAAAAGAAAAACTAATAATATTAATTATAATTTAATAAATGGGAATATAGAAATACAATCTAATAAACTAAATATTTTAAACACTACAAAATCTTTACCTATAGATAATTTAAAAAATAATAGCGAATTATTAAAACTAAAATATCGTTATTTAGATTTAAGAAGATTATCTATGTTTAATAAGATAAAAGTCAGAGATAGTATAAAAAATATTGTACGTAATTTTATGAAAAAAAATAATTTCTTAGATATAGAAACACCTTTTTTAACAAATTCTACACCAGAGGGAGCAAGAGATTACTTAGTACCTAGTAGAATACATAAAGGAAAATTTTATGCATTACCACAATCACCACAAATATTTAAACAATTATTAATGATATCAGGATTCGATAGATATTATCAGATTGTTAAATGTTTTAGAGATGAAGATTTTAGGTCTGATAGACAACCAGAATTTACACAAATAGATATCGAAATTTCTTTTATATCTAAAAATAAAATTCTAATTTTAATAGAAAACATGATTAAAATAATATGGAAGAAAATTAAAAATATTGAATTAAAAAATTTTCCTAGAATTACATTTAAAGAATCTATGAATAAATACGGATCAGACAAACCAGACATTAGAAATCCTATAGAATTAATAGACGTTAGTTGTATCTTTAAAAAATTAAATTTTGATATTTTTAAAAAACACATAAATAACAAGTTAAGTCGTATAGCTGCAATTTCAGTATCTAATATAAAAAAAATAAATAAAAGTAAAATTAAAGAATATACAAAAATTGTACAACAAAATGGAGCTAAAAATTTATTATGGATATTAATTGAAAAAATAGACAGCAATCTTATAAAGATTAAAAGTCCTATAAAGAAATTTTTAAATATAGAAGTATTAAAGAATTTAATAAAAATTACAAAGTCTAAAGAACTAGATGTTATATTTATAATAGCTGATTTAAAAAAAATTACTAACAAATCTCTTGGAGCATTAAGATCAAAATTAGGAAATGAGTCAGGAATTATAAATAAATCATCGTACCAACCTATATGGATAACAGATTTTCCTTTATTTAAAAAAAATAAAAATGGAAATTTATCTTCTATGCATCATCCATTTACAGCTCCTCTAAATGCAGACAATAAAAATATCAAAGAACAACCTAATAGTATATTATCTGATTCATACGATTTAGTAATTAATGGATATGAAATAGGAGGCGGATCAGTAAGAATTAACGATCACATATTACAAGTTCTAATTTTTAATTTAATAGGATTAAGTGAAAAAGAGCAATATAATCAATTTGGTTATTTGATAGAGGCTCTGAAGTATGGAGCTCCCCCACATGCAGGTATAGCTTTAGGATTAGATAGATTAGTGATGTTATTAACTAACTCTAAAAATATAAGAGATGTAATAGCATTTCCCAAAACTACAGCTGCATCATGTCTAATGACTACAGCACCTAATAAAATATCAAAAGATATATTAAAAGAATTATATATAGAAATAAAATAATTAATTTAATTAAATAAAACTATTTTAAAAATAAACTAATTATAAAAATAAATGAAGCACACAACACAATTGTAGGGCTAACTGGTATATTTAATAATAAAGATAAAAACATACCCAAAGTAATAGATATCATACATATTAAACTTGACATAACAGCTACTTGATCTGGAGAATTACAAAATCTTTGTACAATAGCTGTAGGCATGATAATTAAAGATGTAATTATTAATGCTCCAAATACTTTTATTGAGACACTAATAGTTAAAGTTATAATTAACATTAATAATAAACGATTATATAATAAATTAATTCCATCTACTTTAGCTAATTCTGGATTTATTGTAATAAATAAAATAATACGCCATTTCCATAATAATATTAATAAAACAAATATAGTAATTATAAATATAATTAATAGATGTAATAATGTTACAGAAAAAATATCACCAAATAAATATGAATTAAAATCTATATTTTTAGATTTTGATAACAAACTTATTAATATCATACCTAAAGATAAAGAAGTATGAGCAATAATACCTAAAATTGTATCTAAAGAAAGGTATGAAGAATTATCTTCTAATAACAGAATAATTAAAGATAAAATCAAAGTAATTATAATTATAGAATAAAAAGGATTTGCATTAAATAAAAAACCCAATGCAAAACCTAAGAGCGCTGCATGAGATATAGTATCTCCAAAAGAAGACATTTTTTTCCACACCATTAAAGATCCTAGAGGTCCTATAGTTAAAGTAAGTAACATACCTCCAATCCATCCTGGTAAAAATAATTTGATCATAATAAAAATCAACTCTTATATATAAAAATTAAACATCATGATTATGGTAGTATACGGCTAATTGTTTTAAAGCTGATTTACCAAACATAGAAATAAACTCTAAATTTTTTGAAATTATTTCAGGTGTACCAGAACAACAAACATGACGATTAATACATATAACATCATCAGTTTTTGCCATAATTAAATTTAAATCATGTGATACTATAAGAATAGTACAATTTAATTCATATCTTATTTGATTAATTAACTTATATAAAAATAATTGCCCTTTTATATCTACACCTTGAGTCGGTTCATCCAAAATTAATAATTTAGGTTTATTTGATAATGCACGAGCAAGTAATATTTTTTGCATTTCTCCAACAGATAAAGAATTTAATTTAAAATATTGTAAATGAATAGCATGTACACGATTTAATAATTTACTTACAGTATCTGTATTAACTTTATAATTTAAACACATAAATTTGTTCACAGTAATAGGTATTAATTTATTAAAATTCAGTTTCTGAGGTACATAACCTATTTTTAAGTCTGGATTTCTAATTAATTTACCTGAATCAGGATATATTAAACCTAATATAATACGTATTAGAGTTGATTTACCAGCTCCATTAGGACCTAATAATGTAAGAATTCTCTTATATTTTAAAGACATAGAAATATTAGACAAAATAATTCTATTGCTTAATTTCAAACTAATTTTTTTTAAAATGATAATTGGTTTCATAAAAATAAATAGTATATTTTATTAAGAATATAATTCTACAATATTTTTTAATATATGATATAATACGATTGAAATTTATGACAAAAATTAATTACAACCATTAATATACTAAAAGTTGCCTATGCAAAATCTTAAGGAAAAGTCAAGTGCAGCTAAATCATATTCAAAATACATTATTAGGATTTCTTTTAAAAATTTATTTAAATAAAATTATTTTAATTTCATTTAAAACATTTAATTTTTTATTTATATTTTTTTATTTAATAATATCACAATTAAAAAATAATTTATCAAATTGTGATGTAATAAATATTTATTCAAAAAAATATTATATTAGTAATATTAACAATAATAAAAAAAAAATTTATTTTACTAAAAATAATTATAATAAAAGCTCTATATATAGAATAAAAAAAAAATATTCAAAAAAAAATAACAAAAGTTTTCATAAAATTACACCAAAATTTATAATAATTCCAACATTAAAACAATATAGAATATCATCAAATTTTAACATTAATAGAGTAAACCCAATTACAAAAAGAATAACACCCCATTATGGAGTAGATTTGGCTATGCCAATAGGTACTCCAATAATAGCAACAAGTAATGGTATTGTAATAGCAGCTAAATATAGTATTAGCGCGGGAAATTATGTAACATTGAGACATGGTTGTAAATACATAACTAGGTATATGCACATGAAAAAAATACTAGTAAAATTAGGAAAAATAGTTAAAATAGGTGATAAAATTGGAGTTTCTGGAAATACTGGTAGATCAACAGGTCCTCATTTACACTATGAAATATGGATACAAAATAAAGCAGTTAATCCTATGACAATAAATTTGTCTTTAATAAAAGATTTTAATAAAAAATATAAGATGTTAAAAAATGATTAAATTAAAAAAATTTTAAAAATTTATGCTATAATAATTCTTAAAGTATTTGTTTTTCCTATTGAATCCATAACATCTCCTTGAGTAAAAATTACTAAATCTTTTTTAAATAATAATTGTTTTTTCTTTAATAAATCAATTGCATCATAAGCAACAGCAATTCCTTCGCTTTTAGCATTAAAATATATAGGAGTTACACCTCTGTATAAAGAAACTAAATTTAAAGTTTCAAAATGACGTGACATAGCAAAAATTGGTAAACCTGAAGTAATTCTAGATGTCATCAATGCTGTTTTTCCAGATTCAGTTAAAGTAATTATAGCGCTAACTCCAAATAAATGATTAGCAGCATACATACTAGACATTGCTATAGTTTCTTCTATACTAAAAAATTTTGAATCTACTCTATGCTTAGAGACATTAATACTTGGAACTTTTTCAGCCCCTTTGCATATTTTAGACATCATAGTTACAGTTTCAATTGGATATAATCCGGTTGCAGTTTCAGCTGATAACATTACAGCATCACTACCATCTAATACAGCATTTGATACATCCATAACTTCTGCTCTAGTTGGAGTTGGATTATTAATCATAGATTCCATCATTTGTGTAGCAGTAATAACAATTTTATTTAATTTACGCGCTCTACTTATTAATATCTTTTGTATTCCTGCTAATTCAGAGTCACCAATTTCTATTCCTAAATCTCCTCTAGCTACCATGATAGCATCAGATGATAAAATCATATCATCAATAGATTTTAAATTTGCAACAACTTCAGCTCTTTCTATTTTCGCAATTATCTTAGCATTACTACCTGCTTTATTTAATAAAAAACGAGTCATATTAATATCTTTGCTAGAAAATGGAAATGAAACAGCTAAATAATCTACTTTAATTTTTGATGCCATGATAATATCTTTTTTATCTTTTTCTGTTAATGTTTTAGCAGAAATTCCACCGCCTAACTTATTAATTCCTTTATTATTTGAAAGGATACCTCCAACTAATACTTTGGTAAAAATTTTATTAATACTTACATCTAAAACTTTTAATTTAATTTTACCATCATCTAATAATAAAATATCATTTTTTATAATATCCAAAGGCAATTTTTTATAATCTATTCCTACTTTAAATTTATCACCTTCATTTTCATCTAATAAAGTATCTAACAAAAATAATTCTCCTGATTTTAAATATACTTTATTTTCTTTAAATTTAGATATTCTAATTTTAGGTCCTTGTAAATCACCCAAAATAGCTATATGTAAACCTAATTTTTGTCTAATTTTAGCAATTTGTTTAGCTCTAAATTTATGGTCTTCAATTGTACCATGAGAAAAATTTAATCTTACTACATTAACTCCAGCTCTAATAATTTTTTCAAGATTACTATTTATATCAGTAGCAGGTCCTAAAGTTGCAACTATTTTAGTACGTCTTAATCTTTTTTTCATATAAAATCTCTCTTAAAAAGATAGATAAATTATTTATTTATAAATTAATATTTTTAATATCAAAAATATTATTGTTTATTTTTCATATTAAATATAAGAATATATTAAACATAATAAAATATAAAGTATATTTATTTCTACTTTTAAAATTTAATATTTAAATATATAATAAAAACTAATTATTTAATTAAATCATATAGCCTTATTATCATTCATATCCATTATTTTCATATTAATTTAAATAATTTTTCCTATATTAATTTTTTATTAAAAATAATAAAAAATTAATAATAATACACTAATACCAAAAAAAATTAATTATCTATTGAAACTTATCAAAATATTTTTATATTTAACAAAATTTTATAAATTAAATAATTTTATTCATTAAATATTAGGAAATTATAGTAACTATGAAAAATAACAACTGTGATTTAGTGATTTTTGGAACTAAAGGGGATTTGTCTAGAAGAAAATTAATTCCAGCATTATACCAGTTAGAAAAAAAACAAAAACTAGGAACTAAAACTAGAATTATTGGAGTAGGAAGAGCTATTTGGAATAAAGATGATTATATAACTTTAGTTAGAGATTCACTAAAAACTTTTATGTTAGAAAGAATTAATGAATCTGTATGGAACAAATTTAAAAATAGATTATATTTTTGTAATTTAGATATTAATAATATAAATCAATTTAATATTTTAAAAAACATTTTGGATCAAAATAAACATATAAAAATAAATTATTTTGCAGTACCTCCTAATATGTTTACAAATATTTGTAAAGGTTTAGGGAGGTCGAAATTAAATCATTTAAATACAAGAGTTGTAATGGAAAAACCTTTAGGAAATTCTCTTCATACTTTTCAAGAAATTGATAACCAAGTTAAGAAATATTTTAGTGAAAAACAAATATTTAGAATTGATCATTATTTAGGAAAAGAAACAGTAATAAATTTATTAGCTTTACGTTTTGCAAATTCATTATTTATCGAAAATTGGAGTAATAAAATTATAGATCATATACAAATTACAGTTGCAGAAGAAGTAGGTATTGAAGGTAGATGGGAATATTTTAATAAAACTGGTCAGATGAGAGATATGGTACAAAACCATATGCTTCAAATATTATCAACAATAGCTATGTCAATTCCTTCAAGCTTACATGCGAATAATATTAGAGATGAAAAAGTTAAAGTACTTAAATCTTTACGTTATATAGATACAAAAGATATAAATAAAAAAACATCAATAGGTCAATATACTTCAGGTATAATTAAAGGTAAAAAAGTAATATCATATTTACAAGAATCAAATAATATTAATAATAGTATTACAGAAACATTTGTATCTATCAGAGTTGACATAGATAATAATAAATGGAAAGGAGTACCATTTTATTTAAGAACAGGTAAAAGACTAAAACAAAAATGTTCTGAAATAATAATTTTCTTTAAAACACCTTTAATAAATATATTTGAAGATTCATGTAAAGTATTACCTCAAAATAAACTTAGAATTAGATTACAACCTAATGAAGGTATAGATATTCAAATATTAAACAAAGTTCCTGGAATAAATCACAAATATAAACTAAAAGAAACTACATTGGATTTAAGTTATTCTAAAATATTTAAAAAAAATAATATTGTAGATGCATATGAACGTTTACTTTTTGAAAGTATGAGAGATGCTCAAGATTTGTTTGTTCGAAGAGATGAAATAGAAGAATCATGGAAATGGGTAGACTCGATAATCTTAGCATGGAAACAAAAAGAAAAAAAACCTGAATTATATCAATCAGGTACATGGGGACCTATGTCATCTTTAAATATTATTAAAAATGATGGTAGGAAATGGAATTAACATTTAAAAGATCAAAATTAAACTAATTTTTTTATTTTTTAAAAAACATTAAAATATTTAAATATCAAGGAAAATTATGATGCGTATTACTTTGTTTATTTTAACTAATTTAAGTATTATACTTTTTTTAAAGTTAATATTAATAATTATGGGAATAAAAATAAATAGTATATACATGGTAATGACTGTTTTATTTAGCTTTATAGGATCTATTATTTCTTTAATAATGTCAAAATGGATAACTCTAAAATATATTAATGGAAAAATAATTAAAATACCAAAAAATGAAAAAGAAAATATTTTAATAAACATTATTAAAAAACAAGCAAATATAACAAAAATTAAAACTCCTACAATGGTAATATATGATTCTTCAGAAATAAATGCTTTTGCTACTGGTATTAATAAGAACTCTTCAATAATAGCATTATCTACAGAATTAATAAATAGAATGAAATACGAAGAAATTGAAGCAGTTATAGCCCATGAAATTAGTCATATTTCTAATGGTGATATGATTACTATGACATTATTACAAGGAATTATGAATACTATTGTATTTTTTTTATCTAATATAATATCACAAATATTTCTAACTACAATAATACAAAATAAAGAAGAGTCCAGAAATAATAAATATTTATATTTTTTAATTTCATTTATTATAGAATTAACATTTGGTCTAATAGCAAGCATAATAATTATGTGGTTTTCAAGAACAAGAGAATTCCGTGCTGATGCAGGATCAGCAAAAATAGTAGGAAAAAATAAAATGCTTTCCGTATTGTATAAAATGAAAGAAGAAAAAAATAATAATATTATTAATAATAAACTTATTAATACATTTTTAATTTACGGAAAATCTAAATCATTTTTTAATTTATTTATGACTCATCCTTCAATTGATAAAAGAATTAAAGCGCTAAAAGAGAATTTATATTATTAATATAATAAAAATATTTTATTTAAATAAATTTAAAATTTTTATTAATCATATTAATTTTATATATATAAAATCATAATTATTTATTTTAAAAATAAATACAATATACAATATTAATATTTTGGAGTTTCTAGTAATGCTTATTTTAGATCCATCTATATGGGCTGGATTAATAACATTAATTATATTAGAAATAGTTTTAGGAATTGATAATTTAATATTTATAGCAATTTTAGTAGAAAAGTTACCAGAAAAAAAGCGTGATCAAGCTAGATTTATTGGTTTATTTTTTGCTTTATTAATGAGAATTGGTTTATTGCTAATAGTGTCTTGGTTAACATCACTGACCAGTCCTATTATTAAAAATTCTTATTTAAGTTTATCTAGTAGAGACCTAATATTATTATTCGGAGGAATTTTTTTATTAATAAAATCAATAACTGAATTAAATGAAAGGATTGAGAATAATCAAAAGGAAAATAATAAAAATAATGAACATTATTCTAGTTTTTGGGCTGTAGTTATACAAATTATAATATTAGATGCTATTTTTTCATTAGATGCTATAATTACAGCAGTTGGAATAGTAACTAATTTATTAATTATGATATGTTCTATAACAATAGCAATGAGCTTAATGTTATTAGCATCAAAAACTCTTACTAAATTTATTAATTTACATCAAACTATTGTAGTTTTGTGTTTAAGTTTTTTGATAATGATAGGTCTTAGTCTAATAGCCGAATCTTTAGGTTTTCATATTCAAAAAGGATATTTATATGCAGCTGTAGGATTTTCTATCATAATTGAAATTCTTAATCAAGTTGCACGTAGAAATTTTATAAAAAATCAATCAAATAAACCTCTAAGACAACGTGTAGCAGAAGCTATTATAAGAATAATGTTAAAAGAAACTCCTGAAAATACAAATAAAATTTATAAAAATTCTTCATCAAAATCTTTAAAAAATTTTAAGAAAGAAGAAAAATATATGATTAATAGTATATTAACATTAGCTTCTAGATCAATACGTAGTATTATGACAACAAGAGGAAATATTTCTTGGGTCAATAGCGATAGACCAACCAAAGAAATTTATTCTCAACTCTTAGATACTCCTCATAGTCTATTTCCTGTATGCAAAGGAACTTTAGATGAAGTTATAGGTATAGTAAGAGCCAAAGAATTATTAGTAGCTTTAGATAAGAAAATTGATGTAGCATCTTTTGCCTCAAAGTCACCAGCAATAATAGTTCCAGAAACCTTAGATCCAATTAAATTATTAGGAGTTCTAAAAAAATCTAAAGGTAGCTGTATAATTGTTACAAATGAATTTGGTGTAGTCCAAGGATTAATAACACCTTTAGATGTTTTAGAAGCTATTGCTGGAGAATTTCCAGACGCAGATGAAACTCCTGATATAATAACTGAAAAAAATAATAGTTGGTTAGTAAAAGGAAGTACAGATATACATTACTTACAACAATTACTGGAAACATCTAATTTATCTAAAAAAGAAGGATATACTTCACTAGCAGGATTTTTAATTGAAGAAAAAGGCAGATTACCATTTAAAGGAGAAATTATCATAATAAAGCCATTTAAATTTAATATTATTGAAGTAAATGAATATCGTATAAATTTGGTTAGAATTACTAAAATATAGAAAAATTTTATAAAAATATAAATAACCAAAAAAAAACAAAATAAAAAAGGATATAAATGTCATTTAATATACTATGTATAGATACATCAACAATATTATGCTCAGTATCGATATTAATAAATAATAAAAAATTTAGTATTTTTAAAATATGCAATAATAATCATTCAAAAGAAATATTTGTTCTTATAAAAAATTTGTTATATAAAAGTAATCTAAAATTGAATAATATAAATCTAATAGCTTGCGGTATAGGACCTGGAAGCTTTACAGGAATAAGAATAGCTATAGGTATTGCTAACGGCATAAGTTTAGGAATAAATGTTCCAGTAATAGGTATTTCAACCTTAGCAATTATTGCAGAACAAGTTTGGAGGAAAAAAAATAGTAAAAAAGTTATAGTTTCTATGAAAGCTAATAGCACAGAAGTATATTTTGCAAAATATATTAAAAAAAACGATATATGGACAGGTATGGATACGGAAGTTATATTAAAAGAAAAAAAACTAAAAAATACAATTAAAAAAATTAAAGGAACATGGATTATGGCTGGTACAAGTCAGATTAAAGGATTTAAGAAAAATAAAATAAACATAAAAAATAGTAGTATAAAATTTCCTTTAGCAAAAGATATAATTCCTTTTGCTTTATTAAAAACAAAAAATATAAAAAATTTAAAAAATGAAATTTTATATCCTAATTATTTAAAAAAAGCAATTAGTAAATTATATTAAAATTAATAATTATATAAAATTTAAATCATCATTCTCTTTCTTTTAAAGTTATGCTAAACTCTAAAGAAGATAACTTATTTCTATCTAATCTAATATTAATCTTTTTAGAATCTAGTTTTATGTATTTAGATATTAATTTAATTATTTCTTTTTTTAGTTTAGGAAAATAGTTAGGTTCATTTTGATATCTTGTACCAGATACAATTATCTGTAATCTCTCTTTAGCAATATTTGCAGTATTTTTCTTTTTAGATAAAAAAAAACTAAATATAGTCATATATTATATCCAAAATAATCTTCGTATAAAATTTTTTTTCTCTACTTTAATAAATCTAAAAGGTTGATTTTTACCTAATAAACGTTCAACCATATCAGAATAAGCTTTACCAGCATTAGATTTAATATCTAATATTATTGATCTACCTTTATTGGAAGATTTTAGTACTAATTTATCTTCTGGAATTACTCCTATTAAAGGAATATGTAGTATATCTATAACATCATCTATACTTAACATTTCACCTTTATCGACTCTATATGGATCATATCTAGTTAACAATAAATGTTCTTTTATTGGTTTTTGATTATTTTCTGATCTTAAAGATTTAGAAGATATTATTCCTAATATTCTATCAGAATCACGAACAGAAGAAATCTCGGGATTAGTAGTTACTATGGCTTCATCTGCAAAATATATGGCCATTATAGCTCCGGTTTCAATACCAGCTGGAGAATCACAAATAATAAAATCAAAATTCATCTGGGATAATTCCTTAAAAACTTTATATACTCCTTGTTTTGTTAAAGAATTTTTATCTCTTGTTTGAGAGGCTGGTAATATAAAAAGATTATCAGTCATTTTATCTTTAATTAAAGCTTGATTTAATGTAGATTCTCCTTTAATTACATTTATAAAATCATAAACAACTCTACGTTCACAACCCATAATTAAATCTAAATTACGTAATCCAACATCAAAATCTATTACAACAGTTTTTTTACCTTGTTGAGATAAACCAGTTGCAATAGCTGCACTAGATGTAGTTTTACCAACTCCTCCTTTACCAGAAGTAACAACAATTATTTTAGTCATATAATTAATTCCTTTATTAATTAAAATATTAATCTATTTTAATAATTTTATACATAAAGTATCATCTCTCAAAGTGACATTAACAGATTTTCCTAAAAATTTTTTAGGTATTTGATCTGTTAACATATATTTTCCCGATATTGCTATTAATTCAGGATTAAAATTAGAACAAAATATTTGAGAATTCTTATCTCCTTTAACTCCTGCTAATACTTTACCTCTAACTTTACCATAGATATGCACATTACCATCAGATATTAATTCAGCTCCATAATTTACATGATTATTTATAACTAAATCTGAATTATTTGAATAGATTTGTTGGCCTGATCTTATTGGATAATCTAATATTAAAGTTTTCAAAAAATAATTTTGAGAAATTTTTTTTTCAAAATCTTTTATAAAATAATTTTTTTTTTAATATTTGTTTTATGATTTTCAGAAAAAACTAACAAACCAGAATTTAAAATAATTTGTTTGAGTTTATTGTCTTTAAATCCATTAATTCCTATTATGAAAACTTTAATAGATAAAAATTTTTTTTTGATTTTTTTCCAATCTAATAAATAAGCATCTTGTAACTCAGATATATTTAATATTACTGATATATTTTTCATAAAATAGTAAGTTTTACTAATTTTATATTTTAATGAATTTAAAATTTTGGTTATGTTATTGCTTCTCAAATAAATTACCAGTAACATAAAACTATTAACTGTTATTTTAATAGGCATTAATATTTCCTAGAAATGTAACTAATAGTAAATAATCATATTATTTAAATGATAAAAATATAAATAATAATATAACATATTATAATATAATAGTTTAATTATTATATTACGTATTTAACATAATTTTATAAGGAAAAAATATGTTTTATTTAACTAAAACAAGCAAAATAATTTTAAAAAATCAGAAGCTTTTTGAGTATAAAAATGTAATATTTGCAGGAGATATTATAGATAAAATACCAGTTTATCTAAAAACTATTAATAGCATAGTTTATACTAAAAAATATAGTTATTGGAATGATATGAAAAAATACCTAAAAAATAAAATTTTTTTAAATTTTATTTTTTACAAAAAGTATGTATTTAAATGTAATACTTTGATATATTTTTGGCCTAAAAATAAACTTGAAGCTATATTTGAATTAAAAAACATAACTTCATTATTACCTATTGGATTTAACATTTTTATAGTTGGAGAAAGTAAAAATGGAGTAAAAAGTTCTAAAAAAATGCTTGAAAATATAATTGAAATTAAAAAAATAGATAATGCAAGAAATTGTATATTAAATCATGGAATTATTAAAAAAAAAATAAAATTTAAAATAAGTGACTTTTTAAATATATATGTATGGAATAATATAAAAATAGCTAGTCTACCAGGAGTATTTGGTTTTAACAAAATAGATGAAGGAAGTGAATTATTAGCATCTACTTTTAGAAATAATTTTATTAAAGGTAATGTACTAGATATAGGATGCGGCAATGGGATATTGTCCACATCCATATTACAGCAAAATCATAAACTAATAAAAAACATTCTATTAATAGATGATAACTTAACATCTATAGTATCTAGTAAAAACACCTTAAAAATTAATAATCTTAAAGGAACTGTTTTTCCTAGTAATGTATATTCTAATATAAAATATAAAAATTTCTTTGATTTGATTGTTTCTAATCCTCCTATACATATAGGTTTAAGATTAAATTTCAAAATAATAACAAAAATTATTAAGTATTCTAAACATTATCTTAAATTCAAAGGAGAATTAAGAATAGTAGTAAACAAATCATTTTCTTGTAAAAGAATGCCGCATAAAAATTTTAGTATTCTAAAACAAAACGAAAAATTTATAGTATATCAAATAATAAATCAATAAACTTTTAACTGTAAGTTTTTTATTAAAAACTATAAAATTTTATATAAAAAATAAATTAACAATTAAAAATAACATATTATTTATCCTCAAATAAAATTAATAAAATCATATTTTTAATTTAAATTTTTGATTAAATTTTATACCCGGAGCGGGACTTGAACCCGCAAAGCTTTAAAAGCCGAGGGATTTTAAGTCCCTTGTGTCTACCGATTTCACCACCCGGGCAAAAAATAAATAAAATTTATTATCAAAAATTATTTTATTAAAGGCGCGTCCCGGAATTGAACCGGATTATACGGATTTGCAGTCCGTTACATAACCATTCTGTCAACGCGCCGCTTAATTTTTACATTATAACAAAAATATTTAAAAAGTAAAATATTTTATAATAAATAAATCTTAAATATTGTATTATTTTTTTTTATTTGTTAATATAAAATTATATAATATTATAGAGTATATTATTGGAGGAGTGGCCGAGTGGCTTAAGGCAACGGTCTTGAAAACCGTAGATGAGAAATTATCCGAGAGTTCGAATCTCTCCTCCTCCAAACAAATTAAATATAATTTTTATATAAAAAAAATTTTATTATATTAAAACCTAATAAAAACAAACAAATAAAATATATAAAAAAACCAAATAAAAAAGTTAATATTAAAATAATTAATCGAAGAATCAAGTTCTCAAAACTAAGTAAATCGATATAACTAAGTAATAAATAAATAAAAGTAGACATAACAATAGAAGACAAAAAAACACGAAAAAGAAAAAATATCCATCTAAATTTTATATAAAAAAGTTTTTTTTTATATAAAAAATAAAATAATAAAATCAAATTTATCCAAGACGCTAAACTAGAAGAAAGAGCAAAACTGGCATGGTGAAAAATTTCTAAAAAATATAAATTCATAAATTGAGTTAAAAAAAAAGTAAATAACGAAATTAGAGAAGGAATAACAGTATTTTTTTGGGCATAAAATACCTGAATTAAAATTTTAATAAATACAAATGCTATTAATCCTAATGAATAAAATTCTAGAGATTCTTTTGTTTTAATAGTATCAAATTTAGTAAAATTTCCATATTGAAACAAAGATTCAATAATTTCCTGTGATAAAAAAAATAACAAAAAAGAACAAGGTAATGCAAATAAGAAAGAAATACGTAAACCTTTATCTATAACCAACTGATAAAATTTTTTATTATTTAATAATTTTTTCTTTGATAATAAAGGTAGCAAAATAGTACTTAATGAAACTCCTAAAACACTAGCAGGAAATTCTATTAATCTATCAGAATAGTATATCCATGAAATAGATCCAGATTTCAACTTAGATGAAAAGATAGCATTAGTAACAAATGAAATTTGATTTATGAAATTACCTAGTAACAAAGGTAAGAAATTTTTGAAAATTTTAAAATCAGTAAATTTTTTAAAATTTAATTTAGGTAATACCAACATATTTATTTTTTTTAAATAAGGTAACTGATATATACACTGTAATATACCTCCAAAAATAACTCCCCAAGATAATGAATATATAGAAAGATCAAAATATTTAATTCCTACTAAAGAAAATACAATCATACTAAAATTTAATAATATAGGTGATATTGCGGGAATAATAAAATAATTCCATACATTTAAAATAGATCCAATAAATACAGATAAAGATATTAAAATAATATAAGGAAACATTATTTTTAATAAAATTACAGAAATATCTAATTTATCTATAGAATTTATAAAACCAGGAGCTATAAATAAAATAATTGATTTTGAAAAGATATTAAAAAATATAGTTAATAACATTGAAATTAATATTACAAAAAATAATACATTAGAAACAAATTTTTGAATTTCTTTTAAATCATAATCTTTTTTATAAGTAGATAAAATAGGAATAAAAGTTTGAGATAGAGCACCTTCTGCAAGAATACTACGAAAAAAATTGGAAATTTTAAAAGCAATAAAAAAAGAATCTGTATATAAAGAAACACCAAAAAAATAAGCAATAATAAAATCACGAGTAAAACCTAATAATCTAGAAAATATAGTAATAAGACTTACTCCAGCGATAGATTTTATAAAATTCATATGTTGAAAATTACCTAAATAAAATTATTTAATAAAAATATAAGATTTAAAAAATATAAATTTATTAAAATTTAATTTAAAAATTAATAATATATTTTTAGAAAAAAATTTACAAACATATAAAATAAAAAAATCCTCAGATGATAATTAATATATTAATTATAATATAAATCTAAGGATTTAAATATTTTAAAGAAAAAGTAGAATAAACTAATTGTAAAAAATTTTCTAAATAAACAAATATTTTTTATGTATATGTTTAATAAATGAAAAACTTAAACAATTATTAGATATGTTTACTCTAGAATTACTTTTTATTTTAGATGGAATATTATTTAAGCAATTTATTTTATTATATAGTTTACTGTTTTTATTTAAAACAACAATTTTGGTTATTGGAGCACTTGATTGATTCTTAATATGTTTCAAAAAATAAATTTTTTTATTAACTTTATTATCAAATTTATTTTTAGATATTTTTTTATAAATATTATATTTAATTTTTTTATTTAAAATTTTATTTTTTTTTAAAAATAAAATTATAATTAAATAATTAAATATTTGTTTTTTATAAAAACTGTTAATTTTGTGGTTAATAATTTTTATTATTTTAATTTTGTATTTTACATTTAAATTAACTAAATATTTTTTATATATTTTTTTTAATTTTATTTGTAAAGAGTATATAGAATAAGAAAACAAATTTGAAGATAAAAAAAATAATTTTAATTCTACAAATAATATTTGAGCATATAAATTAAAAAATTTATTTTGATAATTTTTACATAAAAAATTCTGTAAATAGTAATTTTGATTTATATTTATAATATAGTATAAATTATTTATAGATCTATTTGATTGTATATATGAAATTTTATATTTATTATTTATAATGTTTATTTTATAAAAATCATTTTTTATATTTATATTTTGTTTAATAAAAAATTTTTTAATATTAATTAAAAAAAATAAAGATTTTTTTTTAAAAATTTTAATAATACTTTTTATATTTTTGCTTAAATAATAAAATTTTTTAAAAAGATAAAAATTATCAAAAAATTTATAAAATATTTTTTTTATATTATAAAAATAATTTTTAAAGACAAAAAAACAATCTAATGTAGCAATATTATATTTTATTAATTTTTTTCTAAAATAGCTAATAGTAATATCTATTATTTTTTTAATTTTATTAAAAAACTTTTTTTTATATTTTATATATAAATTATTGATAAAACAAAAAATTGAATAAAAAAATTTTTTATGAAAATAATTTAGAATTAATTTAGTTATATTAGATATTTTATTAAAAAAATAGTTTACTTTTATAATATTTTTAATATTTAAAGAATAATCTATTAAAAATTTATTTTTTAACTTTGAGTTACTTTTAAAAATACGCAAATCAATTTTATTTTTTATATATTTTTTTTCCAAATAATTTGAAATATCAATTTCATTAATTTTAGAAAGATGATAACTATTTTTTCTAACTTCTTCGCCTTTTTTTATTCTAATAATAGAATAATGGGGAGTATGCATAGATTTATTTGGTATAATTATAGTTTTTCCTCCATTTTGTTTTTTTTGTATTTTATTAATAGTATTACGTTTTTCATTTAATAAATATGATGCTATTTCTATGGGCACAACAGCATGAACTTCGCAAGTATTTTCTTTTAATGACTCTTCTTCAATTAATCTTAAAATTGACAAAGATAAAGATTCGTTATCTCGGATAGCACCAGTACCAGTGCATCTAGGACAAATATGATAATTAGATTCGCTTAAAGAAGAATTTAAACGTTGTCTTGACATTTCTAATAAACCAAACCTAGAAATATTTCCTATTTGTATTCTAGCTCTGTCATTTTTAATAACTTTTTTTAATGTTTTTTCTATTATTTTTTGATGTTTTAATACAGTCATATCAATAAAATCTATTACTATTAAACCACCTAAATCTCTCAATATTAATTGTCTAGATATTTCATTAACTGCTTCTAAATTTGTATTAAAAGCTGTTTCTTTAATATCAACTCCTTTAGTATATCTTGAAGAATTAATATCAATTGATGTAAGTGCTTCTGTTGTATCTATTATAATAGAGCCTCCAGAAGGCAATCTAACTTTTCTTTGAAAAGCTGAATTAATTTGTGACTCAATCTGGTAATGACTAAATAAAGGAGTTTTTCCATTGTACAACTTTACTTTATTAATAAAGTCTAAGCGACCTAATAAATTTATATGTTTATATGAGAATTCTAAAATTTCTGGATTATCTATAATAATTTCCCCTATATCTGGTCTTAGATAATCTCTAAAAGCACGAACTATTACATTACTTTCTTGATGTATTAAAAAAGGAGCCATTTTATTTTTAGCTATTTTTTGTATTTCATACCAATGTCTTAATCTAAATTTTAAATCTAATTTAAGATCTGTAATAGATTTACCTATACCAGCAGTTCTTATAATCACACTCATATTTTCAGGAATGTCTAATAAAGACAAAATATTTTTTAATTTATCTCTATCCAATCCTTCTATACGACGAGATATTCCTCCAGAATTAGGATTATTTGGCATCAAAACTAAATAAATTCCAGCTAAACTAATAAAAGTAGTTAAAGCTGCTCCTTTACTACTACGCTCTTCTTTATTTATTTGAACTATAACTTCTTGACCTTCCTGTAAAACATTTTTGATATCAATGTGATCATTAAATATAAAATTTGATTTCAAATATTCTTGAGAAATTTCCCTAATAGGTAAAAAACCATGTTTTTCTGTTCCATAATCAACGAAAACTGCTTCTAAACTAGGTTCTATTCTAGTTATTTTGCCTTTATAAATATTTGATTTTTTTTGTTTATATCCAGAATTTTCTATATTAAGATTATATAAACGTTGCCCATCAACAAGAGCAACACGAAGCTCTTCATATTGAGTTGCATTTATTAACATTCTTTTCATCATAAATCTCTAGTATAATTTTTGTAAACTTTCATATAAAAAAATAAAATATTTAAATATTAATATATAAAAATATTTTTTATAAAAATAATTATTTATTATTTAGAACAATAAATTCTAAATAATATAAAACTTATTAAAATTTATTATGGTTTTATAAAACTTTTTGTAATATTAATTAATATATAATATTATAAATAAAATATAATTATAAAAAACATAAAAATAAAATTATTTTATTAAATAAAAAATATTTATTTTATAATAAATAAAAATTTTATTGAATATAATCAATTTAAATATAAATTAAATAAACATTTTTGATTAATAAAAAATTAAGAAGAAAAATCTAAAAAATGACACACATCATTATAAACATCGATGAAAATAATATAAATCAAAGAATTGACAATTTTTTAAAAAAAAAATAAAAAAAATACACAAAAATACAATTTATAAAATATTACGTAAAGGAAATATACGTGTAAATAAAAAGAGAGTTAAACCAAAATATAAATTAAAAAATAAAGACATAGTAAAAATAACTAATATAAAATTTCAAAATAAGACTAATAAATATATCGATAAAAATATTATTAAACTAGAAAAAAGTATATTATATGAAGATAATTATTTAATAATAATAAATAAACCAGTTGGAATATCTGTACATGGAGGAAGTGGTATAAATTATGGTATTATAGAAAGAATAAGATTGCTTAGATCTAAAGTTAAATATTTAGAACTTGTACATCGTCTTGATAAAGATACATCTGGAATTTTAATAATAGCAAAAAAAAGATCTACATTAGTATCCTTGCATAAACAAATTAGAGAACTGAAAGTTAAAAAAAAATATTTAACTTTAGTACATGGATTATGGTCTAAAAAAATTAAAAAAGTTGATTTACCTATATTAAAAAATAAAAAAAATAAAGGAATAAACTTAGTCAAAATTAGTTCATTAGGTAAAAAATCTCAGACTATTTTTGAAATCAAAAAAAAATATTTTAATATGACATTATTATATGCAATACCTGTTACAGGCAGAACTCATCAAATAAGAATTCATACATCTCATATAGGAAATCCTATAATTTTTGATAATAAATATGGTAATAAAATATTAGATAATAAAATTAATATTCAAAATTTAAGAAAAAAAATAATATTACATGCATATTCTATGAAATTCATACACCCTAATACTAAAAGTGAATTTTATATACAAGCACCTTTAAGTATAGAATTGAAAAAATACCTAAAAAGTCTAAACAACAATTAAAATATAAAATATTTAAATTAATAAAAGGATATAACATGGCTGTACAAAAAAGCAAACCTACAAGATCGAAAAGAGGAAAAAGAAGATCTCACAGTGCATTAAAAATACCTGCTATTTCTAATGATAGAATTACAGGAGAAAAACATCTATTTCATCACATAACTACAAATAAAAATTACAAAGGAAAAAAATTTTTTAAATAAAAAATTTTTAAATAAAAAATAGTACTGTCAATTAAAAAAATAAATTGACAGTTAAATATAAAAATAATTTAAAAAAATTAAAAGGATTTTCTTATGAAATATGCAGTAATATTTCCAGGACAAAATTTTCAATCTATTAAAAATCTAAATAATCTTGCAAAAAAATATTCTTCGATTAAAAAAAAATTTTATGAAGCATCTGATTATTTAAATTGTAATTTATGGAATATAATACAAAATTTAGATGAAAAAAAAATTAATCTTAATAATTATATACAACCTATTATACTAACAATATCTGTATCTATATATAATATATGGAAACAAAAAAAACAAAAAAAACCTACTATTATGGTTGGGCACAGTTTAGGAGAATATTCTGCTTTAGTATGCTCAAACAGTATAAATTTTGGTGATGCTTTAAAATTAATTATGATTAGAAGTAAATTAATGCAAGAAGTTTCAATAAAAAATGAAGGATTAATGTATGCTATTGTGGGTATAGATAAAAATATTATAAATAACATATGTAATTTAGTTTCAAATAAAGAAATAGTTTCTATTGCAGCAATAAATTCTCCTGATCAAGTAATAATTTCCGGAAACAAAAATTCTATAATTAAAACTATTAAAATATGTAAAAATATTGGAGCAAAATATGTAATTAAATTACCAACAAAAATTCCTTCTCATTGTATATTAATGAAAGATATATCAATTATTTTTAAAAAAAAATTAAAAAAAATAAAATTTAAAAATCCTAAATATTTATTTATAGATAATGCAAATGCAAAATTTATTAATTCTGAATCTGATATTAAAAATTCTCTAGTAAAACAATTATATTGTCCAATATTATGGACAGAAGTTATGAAACTTATAGAAAAAAAAATTTTTTTATCAATTGAAATAGGGACTAAAAATATATTAAGTAATATTAATAAATATTTAACTAAAATCAACTCATTAACAATTAACAATGAAAAAAACTTATATACTGCATTAAAATATATATTAAATAAAAAGGAAAATAATAAAAATGTCTAAAAAAAAATAGCTTTAGTTACAGGAGCTACAAGAGGTATAGGAAAATCTATAGCTCAAAATTTAACAAAAAGTAATTTTTTCGTGATTGGTACATCAACAAATAAGGAAGGAGTTAAACAAATTAGTAATTATTTACAAAATAATGGTTGTGGTTTAATATTACAGTTAGAAAAAATACAATCTATTGATAATATATTTAAAAAATTTAAAAACATAGATGTATTAATAAATAATGCAGGTATTATATGTGATAAATTAATTACAAATATGAATATTGAAGATTGGAATAAAGTAATAGACATAAATTTAAAATCAGTTTTTTATTTATCTAAAAATGTTATAAAACATATGTCAAAAAATAATTATGGGAGAATTATTAATATAAGCTCTATATCTGGATTTACAGGCAATGTTGGACAATCTAACTATTCAGCTTCAAAAGCAGGAATTGTAGGATTTACAAAATCTATTGCATTAGAAGTTGCTTTAAAAGGAATTACTGTAAATAATATATCTCCTGGGTTAATTAATACTAATTTGACTAAAAAATTAACAAATAAACAAAAAATAAAATTTATATCAAAAATACCAATGAAAAGATTTGGTAATGTACAAGAAGTAGCTGATTTAATATTATTTTTAGTCTCAAAAAAATCTTCATATATTACGGGGCAAACTATACATATAAATGGTGGAATGTATATGACTTAATTTTTGTATTTAAAATAGTTTTAAAATTAAATTAGTTTTTAATAAAATTATAAGAGAAAATAAAACATGAGCAATATAAAATCTAGAATAAAAAAAATTATATGTGAACAATTAGATTTAGAAGAAAATAAAATTAAGAATGATTCTTCTTTTGTAGATGATCTAGGAGCAGATTCATTAGATACAGTAGAACTTATTATGGCATTTGAAGAAGAATTTAATATAGAAATAAAAGATGAAGATGCAGAAAATATAACAACAGTTCAAGAAGCAGAATTTTATATTACACAACATATTAATAAATAAATAATTAGAATTTAGTGATGTGATCGCTAAATTCTTTATTTTTCATATAATTAAAATAACATTAAATTATATAAAATATTTTAGTGAAAAAAATGAAAGGCAAATTTATTGTAATAGAAGGAATAGAAGGTGCAGGTAAAACTAGCGCTATTAATTATATAGCTCACATTTTACGGAAAGAACATAAAATAAAAAAAATTAAAATAGTACGTGAACCTGGAAATACACCTATTGCAGAAAAATTAAGAAAGTTAATAAAAAAAGGAAACAAAAATGAAGAACTAACAGACATATCCATGTTATTATTGATCTATGCCGCTAGAATACAATTAATCAAAAAAATCATAAAACCTTCTATAAAAAAAGGTTCCTGGGTAATTGGAGATCGTCATACTTTATCTTCTTTTGCATATCAAGGAGGAGGTTTTAAGATAGAAGATAAAATAATTAACAAAATTCATAAAATATCTATGGATAATTTTAAACCAAATTTGACGTTATTTTTAGATGTTTTACCTTCTATTGGATTAAAACGTATTCTTTCAAGAAAAAATAGAGATATCATAGAAAATAAATCAATTAATTTTTTTAAAAATACTAGAAAAAAGTATATTAAATTAATTAAACATGATAAAAAAATTATAAAAATTAATGCAAATCTAAAAATTAATCAAGTTTATAGATTAATTAAAAATAAATTAAATAGTTGGATAAAAATAGAAAAGTGTTTATAAGTTTACTGCCATGGTTAATTTCTCCTTATGAAAAATTTATTCTAAAACGTAAAAAAAAATTAGCAAATAAAAATATTTTAATAAAATCAGAAGTAGAATTAGGAGCTAAATTTTTATTGTGGCAAATAAGTCGTTTAATATTATGCAAAAATAATAAACATAACAATATTTGTGATAAATGTTATGAATGCAATTTAATGAAATTAAAAAACCATCCAGATTTTTATTATATAAATAGTAAAAAAATAGGAATAGAAGAAATAAAAGAATTAAAATTGAAAATATTTATAAAACCTCAAATAAACCAAAATAAAATAATCTGGTTGTCTAATATAGAAAATATATCAGAATACGGAATAAATTCTTTATTAAAAATATTAGAAGAACCACCTACAAATGTATGGTTTTTAATGTATCATGAAGGATCTACAGAAATCACAAAAACATTAAATAGTAGATGTATTAAATACCTATTAAAAACCCCTGCAGAAAAAACAAGTTTAATGTGGTTAAAAACTAAAAATAATTATACAAAATATACGAATTTAACTGCTTTAAGATTAAATAATAATTCACCTATATTAGCCAAAAAATTCTTAGATAGTTTTTTTATGAAAGAAAAAAATAATTTGTTTAAAATTTTAAATTATTCTATCAATGAATTAAATCTAATGAACTTATTACCTTTAATGCAAAAAAATAACACAATAATTAAAATTAATTGGATATACATTCTATTATTAGATGCTATTAAATTAAAAAATCAAATAAATGAGTATTTAATAAATTTGGATAATCTAAATTTAATTAAAAAACTATCTATGAAATATTCGTATGAAAAATTATTTTTTAGTATAAAATTTTGGATTAAATGTAAAAAAAGAATAATTAAAATAAAAGGTATTAATTATCAATTAATATTGACAGAACAATTATTAAAATGGGAAGAAATTTTAGATTTTAAACAATAAATTAAAAGAGATATATCTTATGTTTTTAGTAGATTCTCACTGTCATATTAGTAATTTAAATTCAATTAATGATAATATTTTAATAAATAATATAATAAATAGAGCTTTTAAAAAAAATATTAAATTTATTTTAGCTGTATCTACATCGATTAAAGATTTTTATAAAATAAAAAAAATAATAAAAAACAAAAAAAATATAAAATGTTCTTGTGGAATTCATCCTTCATATATAAATAATAAAGAAGATTTTACAGAGTTAAAAAAAATATCTAAATATAATTTAGTTATAGCAATAGGTGAAACAGGATTAGATTATTATAAATGTTATACTCCCAAAACAAAACAACAAAATATTTTTCGTAAACATATAAATATTGCGTGCTCAGAAAAAAAACCACTAATAGTACATACAAGAAATGCTATTCAAGATACCTTATCAATATTAAAAGAAGAAAAAGCAGAAAAATGTAGTGGAGTAATTCATTGTTTTAATGAAGATATAATAGCAGCTAAAAAAATACTAGATATAAATTTTTATATTTCTTTTTCTGGAATTATAACTTTTAAAAATACAAATAAATTCATAGATATCATTAAATTTGTTCCTATAAGTAAAATTCTTATAGAAACTGATTCTCCATACTTATCACCTGAACCATATAGAGGTATAAAAAATGAGCCATCTTTTTTAATAGAAATTGCTAAAAAAATAGCTATTATTAAAAATAAAAGTGTTAATGAAATAGCAAAACAAACAACAAAAAATTTTTTTAAATTATTTAATAAAGTTACAAACTTTAACATGAAACATTAACAATTTTTATTTAAATATTTTACTATTGTATTAATTATTATAAAAAAAAATATTTATTATTTAGGATTTTATAAAATGTTCAAAAATTCATTTGCAAACTTGCAAAAAGTAGGTAAATCACTAATGTTACCTGTATCAGTATTACCTATAGCAGGTATTTTATTAGGACTAGGATCTGCCAATTTTGTATTTATTCCTAATATCATGTCACACATTATGGCTGAAGCAGGAAGCTCTGTATTTAATAACATGCCATTAATATTTGCTATAGGTGTAGCATTAGGATTTACAAATAACGATGGAGTTGCTGCTTTAGCTGCCGTGATTGCATATGGCATAATGATAAAGACTTTAAATGTTGTAACATCTTTTAATGTAGTAAATAAAATTTTACTACATAATAGCATTATACCAATTAAACAATTAAATGATACTGGAATATTAGGAGGTATAATAGCAGGAGCAGTAGCTGCATTCATGTTTAATAAATTTTATCGTATTAAATTACCAGAGTATCTAGGATTTTTTGCAGGTAAAAGATTTGTTCCTATTATTTCTGGTTTAGCATCTATTATATTAGGAATAATACTATCATTTATATGGCCTCACATAGGATTTTTAATTAAAAAATTTTCTGAATGGGCTGCTTACCAAAATCCTATTTTAGCCTTTGGAATATATGGAATTGTTGAAAGAACACTAGTACCATTTGGCTTACATCACATATGGAATGTTCCATTTCAAATGCAGATAGGTGAATATATTAACTCTTCAGGCCAAATATTTCATGGAGATATTTCAAGATATATGGCTGGAGATATGACAGCAGGAAAATTATCCGGAGGTTTTTTATTCAAAATGTATGGTTTACCAGCTGCTGCTATAGCAATATGGCATAGTTCTAAAAAAGAAAATAAAGCTAAGATAGGAGGAATAATGCTATCAGCAGCATTAACGGCTTTTCTTACAGGAATAACAGAACCTATAGAATTTTCTTTTATTTTGGTAGCTCCAATTTTATATGTCATTCACGCAATATTAGCAGGTTTAGCTTTTCCTTTATGCATAGCATTAGATATGAAATCTGGAACTAGTTTTTCTCACGGTTTAATTGATTTTTTAGTTTTAAGCGGTCATAGTAATAATATACTATTATTTCCTATAGTAGGAGTGATTTATGGATTAATTTACTATCTTATATTTTATTTTGTAATAATTAAATTTAATTTAAAAACTCCTGGAAGAGAAGAATATTCAAAATATATTTTAACAAAAAAAGATGATTCTGAAATAGCAAAACTTATAGTAGATGCCTTAGGAGGCAAAAAAAATATAAAAAACCTAGATGCTTGTATTACAAGATTAAGAGTAAGTGTTTTAGAAATACAAAAGGTAAATAAAAATAAACTAAATAAATTAGGTGCAGCAGGAGTAATAATTTCAGGATTAGGAGTACAAGCAATTTTTGGTACAAAATCAGACAACTTAAAAACAAAAATAGACGAATATTTAAATAAATAATTCTTATCACAAAATAAATAAAAATTACAAAAAAGAGAATAAATTATGAAAAAAAAAATATTTTTGAAAAAATTATAAAAAAAGAAATAAAATCAGAAATAGTTTACCAAGATGAAAAAATTACAGCCTTTAAAGATATTAATCCTAAAGCTCCTATACATATAATTATTGTACCAAATAAATTTATAAAAAATATGAATGAAATTACTATAAAACATAGCAAAATAATTTTTCATATGTTTTATACAGCAGTTAAAATAGCAAAAATGAAAAATATAGATTTTAGTGGATATAAATTAATTATAAATTGCAATAAAGATGGAGGACAAATAATTCCTTATTTACATATGCATTTAATAGGAGGTATAAAATTAAGTAATTTTATAGTTTAAAACTTCTTAAATTATAATCAGAAATAAAATATAAAATTAACTTTAATATTTTTAAAAAATAAAAATTTATAAGTAATACTAAAAATTATTATTTTATAATAAATTTATTTAATAATTAAGTTAATATTAATTAATAAATTAATATTAACTTATAAAAATAATTTTTATTATATTATATACTAATTATTAATTTTTAATAAATTAGGAATTTTATTATCAATAGGCCATATAATTTTATCATTATTACATATTAACTCATTTTTTGTACTATTAAAAATTAATTTATTAAAACATATTGGACAAGCTAAAATATTTAATAAATTATTATCCATATAAACTCAAAATAAAATGATAATATCATAAAATTATAATATCATAAACTTATATTAAATTTTTATTAAAAAAGCTATAAAATACATTTTTATTCGAAATTATAATATAAATTTTTAAATAGAAATATTTAATTTATAATTAAATAAAAATAAAACAATTTATGATTAACATTTTATTAAAATTAATAGTTAAATTTGATTTTTTGTATTATAAATTTCTATATTCAAAATAAATAAATATAAAATATATTATTTGTAAAATTACATAATAAAAAAACTAAATTTTATTTATATAAAAATATTTATTATTAAAAAATATTAAAATATAAATTAGTATAGTTAATATAAAAAGTATAAATTCGATAAAATTTTTAATTTTTTAAAAAACTGAATTAAATATAAAAATCATAAAAATAAATTTAGTAATCAAAAAATTTAATTTATATATATATATTAAAAAAATTTTAGTTATATAAAAATATAATAATTAAATTAAATTTTATTTTATTAAATTAAATTAGATTTAACTTAAAAAGTAAATTAATATTATTTTTAAAATTTAATTATATTAATTTTTAAAATTAAATATCTTTATAAAAACAAAATTAAAATATTATATTTAATATATAGATTTAAGAAAATAAAATTAAAATAAAAATATTTTTTACATAATTGTGACTTTAAAAATAAATATAAATAAAATTTTAAAAATTAGCATTATGTATTGTTCTTGGAAAAGGAGCTATATCTTTAATATTTTTAATACCTGTAACATAAGATAAAAGTCTTTCAAATCCTAAACCAAAACCAGAATGAGGAACTGTACCATAAACACGGAGATCACGATACCACCAATAATCTTCTTTTTTTAGTCCTAACTCTTTAATTCTATCATCTAACTCTGTTAATCTCTCTTCTCTTTGAGATCCTCCAATTAGTTCACCTACTCTAGGTACTAATAAATCCATAGAAGCTACGGTTTTATTGTCATCGTTTAGTCTCATATAAAAAGCTTTCATACTTTTAGGAAAATTTTTAATAAAAACAATTTTTTTAAAATGTTGTTCACAAATATATTTTTCTTGTTCTGATGATAAATCATCTCCAAACAATATTTTTTTATTATTAAAGTTTACATTAGCATTATTTAATATTTCAATTACTTCACAATAATCAATTTGTATAAAATTATATTCTAAACTTTGTTCTAATTTATCTAATAAATTTATATTCGTATATTCTGAAAAAAAAATAAGTTCATCTTTACATTTTTTTAATAAAATATTAAATAAATATTTTAAAAATAACTCAACAAAAATTATTATATGATTTAAATCACTAAATGCTATCTCTAATTCTAACATCCAAAATTCTGATAAATGTCTACTTGTATTTGAGTTTTCAGCTCTGAAAGTAGGACCAAAAGAATAAACGTTAGATAAAGCACAAGCATATGCTTCTAAATTTAATTGACCAGAAACAGTTAAAAATGTTTTTTTACCAAAAAAATTATCTTTATAAATACCATGATTAAAATTATAATCATTTTTTGTTTTTTGAGAAGACGATGAAACAGAAAAAGTATCTCCAGCGCCTTCAGTATTAATACTTGTAATTATAGGAGTAGGAACCCAAAAAAAACCTTTACGATGCAAAAATTTATGCAAATAATAGTTTAGAGTATTTCTTACTCTGGATATTGATCCTATGATATTAGTTCTAGGCCTTAAATGAGCTACTTCTCTTAAATATTCTAAGGTATGTTTTTTAGAAGAAATAGGATATGTATTTGGATTAAATACTGATCCAGCAATTTTTATTTCTTTAGATAAAATTTCATATTTTTGTAAATTACCTAAAGAATTTATTATTTTTCCTTTAACAGTTAATGAACATCCTGTTGTTATATTTATAATTTCACTATAATAATTATTTAAAGTATTTTTAGATATTATTTGTATAGTATTTAAACAAGAACCATCATATAAATTAATAAAAGAAATACCTATTTTAGAATCTCTTTTTGTACGAACCCAGCCATTAATAATAATATCAGAGTTTAGATTAAAATTACCTTGATATATATCTTTGATAGTAATAACTTTCATTAAATTACCTTATCTTAAATTTCTTTATTTTTACCAGTATATTATAAAATGTACTGATAAAAATAAAGAAATTTACTAAAAGTTATTTTTTATATTACATATATTAAAAGCTTTCTTTAAAGAAAGAATAAAATCTTTATCATAACAAACAGTTTTTCCTGGACTATCTGATAGTTTAGCAACTGGCTTATTGTTACATTTTATTAATTTTATAACTATATTAAGAGGTTTTATATGAGGAATATCACATGTTAATTTAGTACCCAAACCAAAAATTAAATTTACTCTATTACTAAAATGACGATATAAATATATAATTTTATTAAAATTTAAATTATCAGAAAATAACAAAGTTTTTTTTATAGGATTTATACCTAATTTATTATAATGATTTAATATTTTTTCTCCCCAAATAAAAGGATTACCAGAATCATGTCTTACTCCTTTATAACGATTAGCAAATTCAAAATTAAAATCATTCAAAAATGCATCAGAAGTAATACAATCTGTAAGAGCAATATTCAAGTGATTATCATATTGATCTAGCCAAATCTTTAAAGCCAATCTTTGACTATACTTTAATTTTTTACTAATTTGCTGATGAGCTTGAAACCATTCATGTGATTGAGTACCAACTGGTTCTATTTTTAATAAACGAGCTATATGATAATTGCTAGAACCTATAAACCAAGGAAATTCTTTAATAAGAGTTTTTATAATATTAAAATGAACCGTATAAGAAAATCGTCTTCTAGTACCAAAATCTATTATTTTTAATTTAGATAAATCAAGATCATTAGTATTTTTTTTAAAATGATCAATTTTTTCATATAAATAATTGATAGCATGCTTTGAATTAATTTTAGAATTACGATTTTTATGAACTATTTCACTAATTAAAGCTAATATAGGAACTTCCCATAATATAACTTCTCTCCAAGGACCACTAATACTAATTTGTAATTTACCGTAATAATTATTTAATTTAATTTGATTAGTGTCATAACGAAATTTTTTTAACCAATTTATATAATCTTTTTTAAAAAATGGTAATGATGAGATGTATTTAAATTCTATATCACTCAATTTTAAATTATCCATCATTTTAATTTGATACATTATCAGATCAGAATAATACCCTAAATAATCATTATCACGACAAATAAGTTTAGCTACTACATTAATATTATAATAACTGTAAAATACAGCTTGTTGCATATATAATTTATATGCATCTGTATCAAGAAAATGTTTCAATATAGGATATTCAAATTTTTTAAAATAATTTTTAATCATTATATTTGTATAGTACATTTTTATGGAATAAAAATAATTTACAAAAATGTTTTAAAAATATATTTTCGTAAATTAATTTTTAATATATATAAAATTTTAAATAAAAATATATAAAAAACCTATTGTTATAGAAGATTATAAGTCTTATTAAAAAAATTATATTTACAAGCCAAAGAGCAATATTTATCTAAACTATTCCTGCAATATTTACATTGTATAAAAAGCAAATGACAAGAACTATTTTTACAATTTATATAAGTATCACAAAGATTATTACATTGATGACAAGAAGATATTATGTTATTTGAATAATCTTCAATCATACGCGCATCAAAAACAAAGAGTTTTCCTTGAAAGTAATTAGGTAAATTAAACTTATGTACATCACGTAAATATTTTAAGATACCACCTTTTATATGATATACATTTTTAAAATTATTATTAAGTAACAAAGAGGTAGATTTTTCGCATCTAATACCACCAGTACAATACATTAATATCTTTTTATTTTTAAATTTTATTAATAAACTTAATATATCTTGCATTTGTTGTTTAAAAGTTTTAGCTCTAACATTTATAGAATTTACAAAATGTCCTATTTCATACTCATAATAATTACGCATATCTACTAATACGGCAGAAGAATCTTCAATCATATTATTAACTTCTATAGCATTTAAATATATTCCATTATTTTTATTATTAAATTTATTACAAATAATACCATCAGAAACAATTTGTTTTTTAATTCTGACATACAATTTATTAAATGGTATTTTACTATAACTTAGGGCTAAATTCATATACAAATTATTTAATTCAGATTTTAAAAGATATATGAATAATTTCATTTTATGATAAAAAACCAAAGGTACACTAATTTGAGCATTAATACCTTCAAAAGATATATAAACTCTACCTAAAATATTCATTTTATTAAAATTTATATGAATAAAATCACGAAATAATTCCGGTTTACTAATATAAAAATATTTATAAAAAGAAACTATCTTAATTTTATGTATTTTATTTTTTTTTTTGTTCAACAAACTTTTTTTATCTTTACTCAACAAAAATGACATTAAATTCACCAAATATTTATATAATTTTAAATTTATATTTTAAAAGCTAACTATTTATCAAAAATATCATTTATAATAAAAATATAATTTTATAGTTTATTTATTAAATTAATTCTAGAGATAATTTTTAATTTATTTTTTCTTAAAGATGTAATTCTTGATTTAGAATCAAAATATAATTTTTTAGGAGCTTTAATTATAAAATTGTTATTTAATAATCTAGATTGTAAAATATCTATTTCTTTATCTATTAAATTTAACTTTTTATTTAAACTATTTAATTCCCTTTTTTTATCTAATAATCCTTTTAAAGGTATTAATAATTCCATTTCATTTATAAAAGTAGATATAGAATAATCTATAATTTTGTTACTGCTATCTGATATAAATTTAATTTTATTTAAAAATAATATTTTAATAAGGAAATAACTAATTTTATTTATCTGATAAACTTCTTTTTTATTTAAATTATTAAAAACTAATATTAGTGGTTGTGATTTACTAATATTCATATTACAACGAGTATCTCTTACAAAAATTATAATTTTTTTTAATAAAGATACATATTTAACAGATGAACCTGATAACTTATTTTTATCAAAATTAGGAAAATTTTCTAACATAATAGATTCAGAATTAGGAGATTTTAACAATTTAATACGTTGCCATATAGTTTCAGTTATAAAAGGTATAATAGGATGAGATAGTTTCAGAATAGAATCTAAACATTCTAATAATGTATATAAAGTACTATTTATTTTTTTTTGAATATTTAATTTAATGTTTATTTTAGCTAATTCTAAATACCAGTCACAAAATTCACTCCAAATAAAATTATATAAAATTCTTGTAGCTATATCAAATCTATACTCATCTAAAGCATTTCTATATAACTTAATAGTTAAATTCAATTTAATAAATATCCATTTATCTATAAATGATAATTTAATATTTTTAATAATATTATTATATTTAAATTTATCTATATTAGTTATAACAAATCTACTAGCATTCCATAACTTATTACAAAAATTTTTATAACCTATCAATCGATTCATATCCCAATTAATATCACGACCAGTTGAAGCTAAAGCAGCAAAAGTAAATCTCAAAGCATCAGTACCTGTACCTTCTATACCTTTAGAAAAAAAATTTTTAGTATAATTCTTAACTTTTTTAATTGTATTTGAATCATTTAAATGATTAGTTCTTTTAAAAATTAGTTCATCTAAAGTAATTCCATCTATAATATCTAACGGATCAATTATATTACCTTTTGATTTAGACATTTTATTACCTTCTTCATCACGAATTAATCCAGTAATGTATATTTCTTTAAAAGGAATTTGAGGAACGTTATTAGAATCTTTAATAAAATACATAGTTAACATAATCATTCTAAAAATCCAAAAGAAAATAATATCAAAAGCACATACTAAAACATTTGTAGGATGAAATGTTTTTAAATCACTATTACAATTAGGCCAACCTAATGAAGCAAAAGTCCATAAACTAGAAGAAAACCAAGTATCTAAAACATCACAATCTTGTTTTAATTTTATATTAGAAGATAAATTATTTTTAATTCTAACATCTAGTTCATTATTTCCAACATAAATATTTCCATCTCTATCATACCATGCAGGTATTCTATGGCCCCACCATAACTGTCTAGAAATACACCAATCTTTGATGTCTTTCATCCAAGAAAAAAACATACCTTCATATTTTTTAGGTATAAATTTAATCTTTTTATTTTTTACAGCATCAACAGCTGTCTTAGATAATAAATCTACTTTTAAATACCATTGATCTGTTAACATAGGTTGGATAATAGAATTACTACGATCTCCATAAGGAGTAGATACTTCATAAAAATTAAATTTATCCAATAAATTTAATTTTTCTAGTTCTTTTATAATATATTTTTTAGCATCAGATATAGACAAATTATGAAGTTTTAAAGGAACAAAAGTATCATAAATATTTGATTTATACCCTTGATAATCATATATCTCTAATATATTTTTAATATTTCCATCAAAAGTAAATATGTTTATCATAGGTAACTTATGTCTAATAGCTAATTGATAGTCATTAAAATCATGAGCAGGAGTAATTTTAACACAACCAGTTCCTTTATTTATATCAACATATTTGTCACTAACTATAGGAATATATCTATTAATTATTGGAACAGATACAGTTCTACCTATTAAATTTTTATATCTATCATCATTAGGATTTACAGCTATAGCTGTATCCCCTAATAAAGTTTCAGGACGAGTTGTAGCAACTATTATGTAATCATTATTCACAGTACTACTAGTATTAAATTTTAATTTATCTTTTAATAAAGGATAACGTATATACCAAATGTATCCTTTTTTAGAAATATGATTAACTTCTATATCAGATATTACTGTTCTTAATTTAAAATCCCAATTAACTAGTCCTTTTCTACGAATAATTAATTTATTATTATATAACTCAATAAATGCAGTTTTAACTGCTTGAGAAATACCTTCATCTAAAGTAAATCTTTCTCTATCCCAATCAACAGAATTACCCAATCTTCTCATTTGAGAATTAATATTATTTTTAAACTTTTTTGTCCACAACCAAACTTTTCTTAAAAAATCAGATCTATTATACTCAGTTCTTAATTTTTTTTCTTCATCATAAATTTTACGTTCTACAAGAATCTGAGTTGCAATACCAGCATGATCTGTTCCAACTTGCCATAAAGTATTTTTACCTTTCATCCTATTATATCTGATTAAAATATCTATAATTGTATGCTGAAATGCATGACCCATGTGTAAATTACCAGTAATATTAGGAGGAGGTATAACTATACAAAAACTTTCATTTTTATTGTTTGGTTTAAAAAAACCTTTTTTTTCCCAAAACTTATATAATTTTTCTTCAAATTTTGAAGGAATATACACTTTTTCCATAAAAATATCTTTTTAAAGTAAAATATGAAAATTATTTAATATCATATTTGTAATGTTTATAAAAATAATTAAAATTTATTAATTAATATTAAAATAAATTAATTTTTGATAATATTAGATAAATTAAGTAAAAATTGAGCAATTAAGAATAAAGGTCTGCCAGTAGATCCTTTATTAACTCCTGAATTATATGCAGTTCCAGCAATATCAAAGTGAGCCCATTTATAATTACCTATAAAATGAGACAAAAAACAAGCAGCAGTGATTGCACCTGCAGATTTATTTCCTATATTAGATATATCAGCAAAGTTAGATTTTAATTGTTCTGAATATTTTTTAAATAAAGGAAGATTCCATGCTGTATCGCCTGTTTGATTAGAAGCGCGCAAAAGATCTGATGATAAGGAGTCATCATTAGAAAATAAACCATGAATATCTTTTCCTAAAGCAACAACACAAGCACCTGTAAGAGTTGCTATATCTATTACTATGTAAGGATCAAATCTATTTATATAAGTTAATACATCACACAATACTAAACGACCTTCAGCATCAGTATCTAAAACTTCTACAGTTTTTCCAGACATTGTTCTAACTATATCTCCTGGTCTAAATGAATTATTACCAGGCATATTTTCACAACCAGCTAATACCCCTATAACATGTAAAGGTAATTTTAATTCTGCAAGAAAAACCATAATTCCATAAACTACAGCAGCTCCACACATATCATATTTCATTTCATCCATATTAAAAGAAGGTTTTAAAGATATTCCCCCAGAATCAAAAGTTAAACCTTTACCTATTAAAACAATTTTTTTATCATATAAATTATCAACTATTGTATTTTTAAATTCTATTAAAGACATATATGATTTATTATAAGAACCTCCTCCTACAGCTAAATATGCAGACATACCCAATTCTTTCATTTTATTTTCGTCGATTATTTTAACTTTAATAAAATTATTATATTTATTTAATAAATCTAAAGAAACTTCAGATAAGTACAAAGGATTACATACATTAGGGGGCATATTACCTAGATCTTTGGCTTTATTTAAACCAATAGAAATAGATAAAGAAATCTTTAATGCATTTTTTACAATATTAATATCTTTACTATTATTAACATTTAAAATTATTTTATTTAGTAAAATACTATCATTTGACTTTTTAAAAAATAAAAAATTATAAATTTTGTCTTCGACAGACTCTATTAAAAATCTGGTTTTCCAATATATATCTAGATTTTTAATATGTAAATCTAAAAATAAATAAATAACTTCTTGAACATTTATGTCATTTAATATAGAAATAGATTTATATATTAACTTCTTATACTTAACTAAATCAAATTTTTTTTGTATTCCACAGCCCATAATCAAAAACTGGTTATTATGAGAATTATTTGAACTATTTATAAAAGTATATTTACCAAAATTAGTGTTAAGTTTACTATTTTTGACTAAATATCTCAAATATTTATTAATATAAATATTTGAATATGTAATTGTGTTTGTCTTATTAAAACAATCAAAAACTCCCAAAACAAAGAATTTATTATTTAAATTTTTAATTTTTATTTTACAAATATCATATTTCATTTTTTTTGTCTTATTAAATTATTTAATTAAATTTATCAAAATTTTAACATAAAATAAAAATTTTAATCGATTATATAATTAAATAAAAATATTTTTATATTAAATAGTTAAAATTGAAAATAAATATATTAAACAAAAGATTTAATAAACATCAAAAGTACCAATATGTTTATATAATTAACTATTTTATATTAAAAAATATAATTATAATATAACCATATTATTTAATTTATTTAGGAAAATAAGTATATGAATAATAACTTTTATAAAAAAAATTTTTTAAACTTTTCTTTATTTAACAAAGAAGATATAGAATTTCTAATAAAATTTTCATCTCATTTAAAAAAAACAAGAAAAGAAAAAAAAGAAAAAAAATACCTGAAGAACAAAAATATAATTCTTATTTTTGAAAAAGAATCTACTAGAACTAGATGTGCTTTTGAAGTAGCCGCATTTGAACAAGGAGCTAATACTACGTATATAGGACCAAAAGATAGTCATATTGGGTATAAAGAATCGTTTAAAGATACAGCTAAATTTCTTAGTAAAATATATCACGCTATACAATACAGAGGTCATGAGCATGAAAAAATAGAAGAATTAGCTAAATATTCAGATATAACTGTATGGAATGGACTAACTAACAAATTTCATCCAACACAAATTATTGCTGATTTATTAACTATGAAAGAAAATTTACCAGAAAAAAAAATAGAAAACATTTCTTGTGCTTATATAGGAGATATAAATAATAATATATGTAATTCTATACTAGAAATATCTAAAATAACAGGAATGAAAATAAACTTAATTTCTCCTAAAAAATATTGGTTTCAATATAAAAGAAAAAAAAATAATAATGTATTTTTAACCGAAAATATTGCAAAAGGAGTAAAAGATGTAGATTTTATATATACAGATATATGGTTATCTATGGGAGAAACAGAAACATCCTGGGAAGAAAAAATAAAATTTTTAAAGAACTATCAAGTAAATAAAAATGTTTTAAAATTAAGTCAAAATAAAGAAATTAAATTTTTACATTGTTTACCTTCTTTACATGATAAAAATACTATAATAGGGAAAAAGATTTTAAATGAATATAAATTTCTAAACAATGGAGTAGAAGTAACAAATGAAGTTTTTGAATCAAAAAATAGTTTAGTATTTGAACAAGCAGAAAATAGATTACATACTATAAAAGCTATCATGATATTAACATTAATAAAAAATGTACAATTTTAATAAAATTATTATTTTGAATATAAAAATAAATTAAAAAATAAAAGGTTTATATAAAAAATGATTAAGAAAAAAATACAGACTAAAAATGCTCCTGAAGCTATAGGGCCATATGTACAAGGAATAAGTTTAGGAAAAAATATAGTAATCACTTCAGGACAAATTCCTATAGATCCTATATCAAAAAATATTCCTAAGGGAATTGAAAAACAAACAGAAATAGTATTATTAAATATTAAAGAAATAATTCAAAAATCTGGTTTATTAGTAAATAACATAGTAAAAACAACAATTTTTACTACTAATTTAAATAAAATTAATATTATAAATAATATTTATGAAAATTTTTTTATAAAAAATAAGGTTATTATTTTTCCAGTTAGATCTTGTGTAGAAGTTTCTAGATTACCTAAAAATGTATTAATAGAAATTGAAGCTATGGCTTTTAAAGAATAATTAACTAATTTAATATTTAACAAAATTTTGTAAGTTAATATGCCACACTTTTGTGGCATAAATTATAAAAGTCCACAAATAAAAAATTATAAGTCACGAAGACGTAATTGCGCAACATAAGATAATTCATTTTTCTTTTTTACATTTTTGATATTTTGTTTTTTATCATTTGATTTTCGTGAATGATAAAAATTATAATAATTGTTATTTTTATTATTTTTAATTTCTCTTTGTTGTTTATTGCAAATTAACTTAATATTAATAAATTTATTTAAAATACGAGTTTTAGATAATTTTAGTAAAAAATTCTTTGAAATTCCTTTAGATAACTCAATATTTGAATAATTGGAAAATAATTTTATATTTCCAATGTTTCTACTATTTATATTACCTTCATTAGAAATAGCTCCAACTATATGACGTACTTCTACTCCATCATTACGACCAACATCAATACGATATAAATCAGTATTTGATGAATCTTTACTACGATCTTTTCTAAATCTATAATTTTTATTAGAATTATTTTTATTATGATAACTATTATTGTTTTTAAATTTATTAAAAGAAATTTTATTTGGTTTTAAAATAGTATCTGGGGGTAAAATTAATGGTCTATCTCGTTGCGCCATTTTTAATAATGCTGCTGCTAAATTTTCAATGCTTAAATCATGTTGTATAGGTTTAATTTTAGTTAATAAATTACAATATTTATCTAAATCTTTACTTTCTAATTCTTTTTTAACCATTTCGGAAAACTTAGATAAACGTTTTTCGCTTAATAATTTAGAGTTTGGTAAATAAATTTCAGTAATCCGCAATTTAATATTACGTTCTATATTTTTAAGTAATCTGTATTCACGTGGCTCTACAAATAATATAGCTCTTCCTGTTCTTCCTGCTCTACCTGTTCTACCTATACGATGCACATAAGACTCAGCATCCATAGGGATATCATAATTTATAACTAAACTAATACGATCCACATCCAAGCCTCTAGCTGCAACATCAGTTGCAATTAATATATCCAATCTGCCATCTTTTAATCTCTCTAAAGTCTGTTCTCTTAAAGATTGATTCATATCACCATTTAATGCAGAACTATTATAACCACTTTTTTCTAAAGCTTCAGAAACTTCTAGAGTCGCACTTTTAGTTCGTACGAATATTATAGTTGCAGAAAAGTCTTCTGATTCTAAAAATCTAACTAAAGCATTAGTTTTTTTTCCATATACCATCCAATAACTTTGTTTAATATTAGGGCGATTAGAAACATTTGAATTTATTCTAACTTCTTTAGGTTTATTCATAAATCTTCTAGATATATTTCTAATTACATCAGGCATAGTAGCAGAAAATAATGCTGTTTGATGTTTAGATGGAATTTGTTTCATAATATTTTCAACATCTTCAATAAATCCCATTCTTAACATCTCATCTGCTTCGTCTAAAACTAAACCATGTATTTTGCCAAGTTTTAATGTACCTCTTTTTAAATGATCTAATAATCTTCCAGGCGTACCTACAACTATTTGAGGTCCTTGACGTAAAATTTTTAATTGTAGTTCATATCTCTGTCCACCATACAAAGCTAAAACATTAATTCCATATAAATATTTTGAAAACAAAACAAAAGATTCTGCTACCTGAACGGCTAATTCTCTAGTAGGAGTCAAAACTAATATCTGAGGAGCTTTTAATGAAATGTTAACATTATTCAATAACGGTAAAGCAAATGCAGCTGTTTTGCCACTACCAGTTTGCGCCATACCTAAAACATCTTTTCCAGATAATAGATATGGAATACATTCTGATTGAATAGGAGAAGGTTTTAAATAATCTAAATCATCAAGAGACCTAGTAATATTAGGTTTTAAACCAAGATCAGAAAATTTAATTTGATTATTAATCATGAAATAATTATACCTCTTAAGTTACGGGCATCCAGTTTTTACATAACTTAATATTATAAAAAATATTTTATATTTTTAATAAAAATTATTATTAACTGGATTATAAATATATAATGAGAAGTTATGTTAATATTTAGTTTACAATTAGAATATAAGAAATTTAAAAATGAAATAAATTGTAAAAAATTTATCTCATATTGATTTTATTTTTTAAAATGTTTATTAAAAATAATATTTATTATACATTTTTTTTGAAAAAAAGACAAAAATATCTATTATTATTAATAATAATAAAATTATTTTGTAATTTCCTTCATGCTCAAACGAAGTCTTCCTTGACGATCTATTTCTAAAACTTTTACTTTAATTTCTTGATCTATATTTAAATAATCTGTCACTTTATTAACATGTTTATCGGCAATCTGTGAAATGTGAACCAAACCTTCTTTAGATATTCCAATAGAAACAAAAGCACCAAAATCAACAATCCTAGTAACTTTACCTTCATAAATTTTACCAACTTCTATATCTGTTGTTATTTCTTTAATACGTAAAATGGCATTTTGAGCTTTTTCTTCAATATTAGATGAAATTTTTATCATTCCATTATCTTCAATCTCAATTATAGTACCAGTTTCCTCTGTTAGCATCCTTATTACGGAACCTCCTTTACCTATTATGTCTTTAATTTTTTCAGGACTAATCTGAATAGTATAAATTCTAGGAGCAAATTTTGATAAATTAAGACGAGGAATACTTAAGGCTTTATCCATAACATCTAGAATATGCAATCTTGCTCCTTTTGCTTGATTTAAAGAAGTTTTAATAATTCTTTCATCTACAAATTCTGTTTTTATATCCATCTGGAGAGCAGTGATTCCTGATCTATTTCCTGCAACTTTTAAATCCATATCTCCTATGTTATCTTCATAACCTAAAATATCTGATAAAATCACATAATTATCACCTTCTTTAATTAAACCCATAGCTATACCTGCTACAGAAGATTTTATAGGCACTCCAGCGTCCATTAAAGCTAAAGAGGCACCACATACTGAAGCCATAGAAGATGATCCATTAGATTCAGTAATTTCTGAAACTATACGTACTGTGTAAGGAAAGTCTTTAATATTAGGCATAACAGCTAAAATACTCTTTTTGGCTAAACGACCATGTCCTATTTCTCTTCTTTTAGGAGATCCTACTAATCCTATTTCTCCTGTAGAGTAAGGAGGAAAATTATAATGAAATAGAAAATTATCTACTCTATCACCTAATATTTCATCGATATTTTGAGCATCTCTGGATGTACCTAAAGTTACAGATACTAAAGATTGAGTATCACCTCTTGTAAATAAAGAAGAACCATGAGTACGTGGTAAAACTCCTGTTCTAATATCTAAAGCTCTTATCATATCTTTATCTCTACCATCTATTCGTAAATTATTATTTAATAATTTCATACGTACAATATTTTTTTGAATTAATTTAAATATTTCTTCAATATCTTCATTTATAAAATTTTTATTATTCTGTGTTAAGAACAAAAAAATATTTTTTTTAATTGAATCTAAAATATTAAATCTATTATTTATATTAATAACATCATAAGCTTTATTGATTTCAATTTCAGATATAGATTTTATAGTATTAAACAAATCAATATCATAAGAAATAGGTGACCATAAAAAAGATTTTCTTTCATAATTTTCTACTAAATCATTTATATTATTAATAACTATTTGTTGGTTTTTATGACCAAATAAGATGGCTTGCATTATTTTTTCTTCAGTTAATATATTAGCTTCAGCCTCTACCATTAATATACTATCTGATTTACTTGAAATAACTAAATCTAAATCACTATTTTTCATTTCATCAATAGTAGGATTTAAAATATAGTTATTATTAATATAACCTATTCTAGCAGCACCAATAGGGCCATTAAAAGGAATACCAGATAAAGATAAAGCAGCAGAAGCACCAATAATAGCAATTATATCTGGATTTATTTGAGGATTAACAGACACTACAGTTGCTATTATTTGAACTTCATGAGTAAATCCAAAAGAAAATAGAGGTCTTATAGGACGATCAATTAAACGAGATACTAAAATTTCATTTTCATTAGGTCTCCCTTCTCTTCTAAAAAAACCACCAGGTATGCGACCTGCTGCATAAGTTCTTTCTTGATAATTTACAGTAAGAGGGAAAAATTTTTTTTCAGTATTAGGTATTTTATCACAAACAACAGTTACAAATACAGAAGTATCACCCATGCTAGCCATAACAGCAGATGTAGCTTGACGACCCATAATACCTGTTTCTAAAGTAACAATATGATTTCCATATTTAAATTTATGAAAAATAGGTTTAAACAAAATAAAAATCCTTAATATAGAGATATATAAATATCATATGAAATAAAAAATAAAAAATTAATTATAAAATTTTTAAATAAAAAACAAAAATTTACAATCAAATATTCAATATAAGCTAGTCAAAAAGGGCAATTAATTGCCCTTTTTGACTAGCTTCAAAATATAAAACATCAAAAATTAATTTCTTGAAAATATATTAACGGCGTAATTTTAAGTCTTCAATTAAAATATTATAACGTGATATATTTTTATATTTTAAATAATTTAATAATTTTCTTCTTTTAGACACCATGTTCAACAAGCCTCTTTTGCTACAAAAATCTTTTGTATGTTTAGAGAAATGATGTTGTAAATAATTAATTTGTTCTGTAATTAATGCAATTTGAACTTCTGTTATACCACTATTATTTTTATTTTTTCCATACTTAAAAACTATTTTTTTCTTTAAATTTTTATCTAAAGACATGTAAACCTCATATACATTTATGTAAAATGATAATAAATAATTTAACACAAATATAAAAAAATTATATTTTTGATTAATTTTAAAATAAATAATTTAAATAGTAATATCTATTATACATTTTGGTATTAAAAAACCTTTAATATTATAAATAGCTATACCAAAAAAAATTTTTTTATTTCCTTCAGTTAAACGTACTAATCCTTGATTATGATTAGAAGAATAATTTATAATTTGACCATATTTTAACTTTAAAGATTGATTATAGGATAAATTAACTTCAGGCAAAAAAGAAACAATAGAATTAGATGGTAACAATAATTTAATAAGTTTTTTTCGCATATTATTAATATATATGCCTGTATTGTTTATTGGTTTTTTTAAAAAATCCAAGGATATAAGATTAGAAGATGAATACGAAGATACTTTTAAACGTCTTAGAGAAACAACATGAGCTCCGCACCCTAAGTATTCTCCTAAATCATGAATAATAGTACGTATGTACGTACCTTTAGAACAATGAATTTTAAAAAAAATAAAATTTTTATTTTTTTTTAAAAATAAAATTTTACTAATATTAACTTTTCTAAATTTACGAAAAACCGTTAAACCTTTACGAGCATATTTATACAATGGAATTCCATTACATTTGATAGCTGAATACATCGGAGGTAATTGACATATTTTTCCATTAAATTTATTTAGAGAATTTAAAAATTGATCATGAGTAAAATTAACCATTCTTTTACAAACTATTATTCCATCAGCATCATAAGTAGATGTAGAAACACCAAAACAAGCTTCTACTTCATAAACTTTATTAGAATTAAGTAAAAATTGAGATAATTTAGTAGCTTTACCTATGCAAATAGGTAACATACCAGTAGCTATAGGATCTAAAGAACCCGTATGACCTACTTTATTAAGAAAAAATATTGATTTAATTTTTTTTACAACATCATTAGATGTTATTCCTTTAGGTTTATCTAGTAGTAATATTCCTTGAATTTTTTTATATTCATAAGGAATCATAAAAATAACCTTTTTTATTAATTTATTTAATATGTTTTATTTAATATTCATAGTTTTATTAATAATATTAGATATATAAATTCCTTTAACTAAAGAGTCATCATAAACAAAACTTAATTTAGGAACAACACGTAAATTTAAATTTTTACGTAGTATTATACGAATATAATCAGATGCTTTAATTAAAATATTCATAGTTTTTCTAATCATATTTTTCTCATCATTATTATATAAAGTCACGAATATTTTAGCGGAAGATAAATCACGAGATAATTTTACATGTGATATGGTTATAAATACGCAATTTATGCGAGGATCTCTAATTTTTCTATATAAGATACTCATTATTTCTTTTTTAATTTCTTCAGAAATACGACTAGATCTAAAAAATAAATTATTCATGCAAAAAAATCTCTAATTTTATTTTAAATTAAATTTATTAAATAGTACTATTTACTTTTGTTAATTTTAATACTTCAATAATATCATCAGAACATACATCATTATAGTTTTTAATTCCAATTCCACATTCAACACCACTACGAATTTCATTTACATCTTCTTTAAAACGACGCAAAGATTCTAATTGTCCTTTATAAACACAAGTACCATTTCTTAATATACGTATAGAGCTATTACGTTTAACAAATCCTTCTGTTACAATACAACCGGCTATTAAACCAAATTTAGGAGATTTAAATACATTTCTAACTTTAGCTAAACCAATAATTTCATATTTATATTCTGGTGAAATCATGTTATTCATCATTAAATTAATTTCTTCAATAAGCTTATATATTATAGAATGATATATATAATTAATATTTTCTTTTTCTATAATACGTTTCAATGAATTATTTAGTTTAATGTTAAATCCTATAATTAATGAACTGGATGCAATAGCTAAAGAAACATCTGTTTCTGTAATATTACCAATACCAGAATGTATGATATTAATTTTTATTTTATCGTTTGATAAGCTACATAATGAACTACAGATTGATTCTAAAGATCCGTGTACATTCGATTTTAATATTATATTAAAATTTATTAATTTATTTTTATCTATACTTGAAAAAATATTTTCTGTTTTACTTTTTTCTCTACGTAATAATTTAACTTCTCTATTTTTTGCTTGTCTGTAATATGCAATATCTCGAGCTTGTTTTTCGCTATTTACTACATTAATAATATCCCCAGGAATAGGAATACCAGATAAACCTAATATAGTTACAGGAATAGATGGTTCTGCTGATTTTATTTCTTCTCCTAATTCATTAAATAAAGCTCTTATTTTTCCATATTCTAAACCACACAAAACTATATTACCTTTCTTTAATACTCCTTGACGTATTAATACAGTAGCTATAGGACCTCTACCTTTATCAAGAAAGGATTCAATTACAACACCCTTAGCAAGTCCAGAAAATGTAGTTTTAATATCCAAAATTTCAGATTGCAAAGAAATAGAATTTAATAAATCTTGTATACCAATATCTTTCTTAGCTGAAATATTTACAAAAATATTATCTCCTCCCCATTCTTCTGGAACAATATTATATTTTACTAATTCATTTTTAATCTTTAATATTTTTGTTAGCTCAGATTTATCTATTTTATTTATAGCAACAATAATAGGAACTTTAGCAAAATTTGCATGATTTATAGATTCTATAGTCTGAGGCATTACACCATCATCCGCAGCTATTACTAAAACAATAATATCTGTGATTTTAGCTCCTCTAGATCTTATAGAGGTAAATGCTTCATGCCCAGGAGTATCAATGAAAGTAATAATACTATTGTTATGTCTTACATAATACGCGCCAATATTTTGAGTAATACCTCCAGGTTCTTTAGAAGCTAGATCAGTAGAACGAATACGATCTAAAAGTGAAGTTTTTCCATGATCTACATGACCCATTATTGCAACAACAGGTGGTCTTGTTTTTTTTATATGAGTTATATTAGAATTTTCAATATCCTTAATTAACAAACTTTCTAATTTATTAGATTCATACAAAGTTACTTTATGACCCATTTCTTCTGCAACTAATTGAGCTGTTTCTTGATCTATTAACTGATTTATTGTAACAATGCTACCCATATTCATTAATAACTTAATAACTATAGAACTCTTTACAGCCATTTTATTTGATAAATCTGCAACTGTAATAGTTTCTCCTATAGTAATATTTCGGTTAATATTTTTTTTAGGTTTTTTAAAACTCTGATGTAAAATATTATTTTTAAAATTTTTAGTTTTATTTTTATTTAACATATTAAAACTATGATCTTTAAATTTTCTTTTTTTAAATCTAGCACTTTTATTATTAATTTTACGTATTTTATCTAATTTTGTATAACGATCATCTTTATTTAATTTAAAATTATTAGATAATTTAGAACTAAATTCCTTTTTATTATTTCTAATAACATTTTTTTTATTTTTAAATGTAGTTTTTGATTCTTTTTTTAACTTAACAGAAAAATTTTTATTATTATTTTTATTTGCAGAATAAACCTTAGATTTATATTGTATATCTTTTAAATTATTTTTATTAATTATTTCTTTCTGTTTATTATAAGAATTATTAACAGTATCTTTTGATGAAACTAAGTTTTTCAAATCAGTTGCGCTTTTATTATGGTTTTTTTTAATTATTTTATTTTTTATTGATAAATTTTGTGTATTAGAAGAACTTATAAGATTAATTTTATTTGTAATTTTATTATTTTTTTTATACAATAATTTAGAGTTTTTTAAATAAGTTTTATTTTTTCTAAACTCAATTTTTACAGATTTATTTTTGCCATTATTACTAGAAATATTTAAAAAACTTTTTACTTTGCGTTTTAAAGTCATATGCATAAGTGATTTACCACGTTGCTTACTTAAATGATCAAGTAAAACTTCTTTTTCATGCTCACTCACGTAATCATTTTTATTTTTTACAATTCCTGCATCAGAAAATTGTTTTAATAAAATATCTAATGAAATATTTATTTCAATTGCTAATAATTCTATAGATATATTTGTCATTCTATTTATCCTATTATTTTTTAGTATTAAACCAGCATATATTTCTTGCTTGCATAATTAATTCACCAGCTTTCTTATTATCTAGAAAAGGAATGTCAATTAAATCATCTATTGCTTGATCGGCTAAATTTTCTAAAGTTAAAATTCCTTTTTTGTTTAATTCTTTCAATAGTAATTTGTTAACATTTTTTAATGAAAGAATTAAAGAACTTGTTTTGCTATTTCTGATATTTTCTTCTTTAGCTAACTCTAATGTAACTAAAGCATTTCTAGCTTTATGACGTATCTCCTTAAGTAAACATTTATTAATAGTTTTTATTTCAAGTAATTCTTCAAAAGGAACATAGACTAATTCTTCTAAAGAAGAAAAACCTTCATGAAATAAAATTTCAGCTAAAGATTTATCTATACTTAAATATTTAACAAAAATATCAATTGAAGTATTTTGTTCTTCCTGATGTTTTATATTTAAATCATCTATAGTCATAACATTAAGATTCCAACCACTTAATTGTGAAGCTAATCTAACATTTTGTCCATTCCTACCAATAGCCTGTGCAAGATGATTAGATTCTACTGCTATATCCATAGAATGATTTTCTTCATCTACTATTATAGATGAAACATCAGCAGGCGCCATAGAATTAATTACAAATTGAGCAGGATTTTCATTCCATAAAACTATATCAATTTTTTCTCCACATAATTCACTAGAAATAGCCTGAACACGAGCTCCTCTCATTCCTACACAAGCTCCTATAGGATCTATTCTTTTATCATTTGTTTTTACAGCTATTTTCGCGCGAGATCCAGGATCTCTTGCAGCAGCTTTAATTTCAATTAACTCTTCTCCTATTTCAGGAACTTCAATTCTGAATAATTCTATTAACATTTCAGATTTAGATCTACTGATAAATAACTGTATATTTTTAGATTCATTATAAACCGAATATAAAATACCTTTTAATCTATCTCCTAATCTAAAGTTTTCTCTAGGAAGCATATCTTCGCGAATTAATAATGCCTCAGCATTGTTACCTAAATCAACAATAATACTATCTCTATTTATTTTTTTTACTAAACCTGTTATTATTTCACCGGAACGACTACTAAACTGTTCCATAATCATAGTTTTTTCAGCTTCACGAACTTTCTGTACAATAACTTGTTTTGCTGTTTGCGTAGTTATTCTATCAAAAACAACTGATTCAATTTGATCTTCAATATAGTCTTTCACCTGCAATAAATTATTTTCAAAACGTGCTGCTTCTAAAGTAATTTCTTTTGTAGGATGAACTACTTCAGAAACAACTAACCATCTACGAAAAGTATAAAAATCCCCACTTTTACGATTAATACAAACTCTAACATCAATTTCTTGTTCATGTTTTTTTTTTGTTGCTATAGCTAATGCACTTTCTAAAGCTTCAAAAATTTTTTCTCTAGGTAAAGATTTTTCATTAGAAACAGCCTCTACGACTGCCAAAATTTCTTTATTCATTTTATTAAACTCCAAAAAAACTTGTAAAGAAAACAAAATAAATATTTTAAAGTAGTAAAAATAAAAATTTTTTATAAAAAAAACAAAAATATATTAATTCATTAAATTTAATTATTAAATAATTAATATTTAAGATATAAGAATTTTTTTATAAAAATCTAAAATTAAATATTTATATTTAAAAAATAATATATAATTATTGTATAAAAAATAACAATTCATTTAAAAAATAATAAAAATTAAAAATTTATGTATATAATTTTTATTAAAATAAAGATTTCTTTTATAATAAAAAACCCCGAGTAAACGGGGTCAAATATAAAAATTAATAGATTTATAAAATCAAAAGTATATAAATTTTTAAACTTTAAAAATATATTAAGAGTTTAAAATCTAAAAATATTCAACAAAAATATTTTTAGATTTTATTGAAATAATTAAAGTAGTATAATGCCGAGGACGGGACTCGAACCCGCAAACTTAAAATCAAAGTACTACTACCTCAAAGTAGTGTGTATACCAATTTCACCACCTCGGCTTATTTTTAAAAATAATAAAATAAATAAACTGTTATTTATTAACATTATTTTTTAACAAATAAATATCATCGGTATCTCTGCTACTAAGATTACAAAGCAATAAGCTTATTATAAAAAAAATACAAGCAAAAAACATAGTTAATTTAGTAATAAAGTTATTATTATTAAAGTATAAAAAATTGTTTGTATTATTTTTATTTAATATATTGTTTGAGTTTTGTTGTATAATTATACATGTAATAAGAAATAAAGATACTAATAAAAAAATTAACAAAAAAAAATTATACATAAATGATCCTTATAAAATTTAATTAAATAAAAAACTTTACATATTTAATCTATCAATAAAATTAGATATCTTTTTTGATAATGTTTGCACTATATTAATAAATTTACTTTCAATTAAAATACGAAAAACAGGTTCTGTGCCAGATTTACGTATAATAATTCTGCCGTAATTTCCCAATAATTTTTTAGATTTATTTATAATATATTTATATTTTTTATGTTTTATAAACATGAAATATTTTTCATAAGAAAAATTTAATATAACCTGAGGGAACAAATTAATTTCACTAGATAAACTGTGTAAACTTAATTTATTTATTATCATTATAGAAATAATTTCTAGACTAGAAATTATTCCATCGCTGCAAAAAGATTTATCTAATAAAATTATATGACCAGAACTTTCTGCTCCTAAATTCCATTTATTTTTTTGTAATTTTTTTAAAATACAACGGTCCCCTACTTTAGAAATCTTAAAAGGTATACTTAATTTTTTCAAAGAAAAAATTAAGCCTTTATTACTCATATAAGTAATAACAACTCCTCCTTTCAAAATACCTATATTTTTAAAATATTTTGCAATTATGTATATGATTTTATCACCACAAACTATATTACCTAAATGATCAATCATGATCATTCTATCTCCATCTCCATCAAAAGCTAATCCAATATCTGCTTGTTCTGATATAACTTTTTTTTTAGAAAATATAAATTTGTAGAACCGCAAAATTTATTAATATTTTTCCCATTAGGAATATTAAATATATTAATAACTGTAGCTCCTAATTCATAAAATAATTTATTAGCAATATTATAAGTAGCTCCATTAGCATAATCTATAACTATTTTAAAGCGACAGGATTTAATTGTTTTTGTAAAATTTTTTTTACAAAAATTTATATAAATTCTAGATGCATTTGAAATAGTTGAAAAATAACTCATTGTTTGATGTGTAATATAATTTGAAGTATTTTCTAATTCTAGTTCAATTTCTCTTTCAATTATATCTGATAATTTACTACCATCTACAGAAAAAAATTTCACTCCATTAAATTCAAAAGTATTATGAGAAGCAGAAATCATAACTCCAAAACAAGATAATAACTTTGATAAATAAGATACAGCAGGAGTAGGAAGAATTCCAACAAAAATCACAGAAAAACCAGATGCAGATAAACCTGATGCAATACAAGACTCTAATATATAACTAGAAGAACGTGTATCAGTGCCAATTATAATATTTCTTGAATAATTTTTATTTAATAAAACTGTGCCTGCAGCTAATCCTAATTTTAAAATAAAATTTTTAGTAATAGGAATAGTACCTATTTTTCCACGAATTCCATCAGTACCAAAATATTTATGATTGATCATCAAAATTTAAATCCTTAAATAATTTTACAATTTTAATAATATCTATAGCATTTAGTGTTTCTTTAACATCATGAGTTCTAATAATATTAATACCTTTAAGAATAGCAATAATATTACAAGTAAGACTTCCTGCTAAAGATTCTGATACTTGTATATCCAATAATTTAGTTATCATGGATTTTCTTGACATACCTACCATTAAAGGTAAATTAAATGATTTAAATTTATGTATATTAGATAAAATTTGATAATTATTAATGATACTTTTACTAAAACCGAAACCAGGATCTAATATCAACCTATTTCTATTTATTCCTAATGTTTCACATAATAATATTTTTTTAGAAAAAAAATTATATACTTCTTTTAAAACATTAGAATATTTATAATCATTAACTATTGTACTATTTGTTAATTTGCTATGTACAATACAACATAAAACTTCAGATTTAGATATCTCTTTTAAAGATTCATTTGTAGAAAAAGAGCGTACATCATTTATCATATGAGCTCCTTTAGCAATTGATTCTTTAATAACTACATATTTAGATGTATCAATAGATATAAAAATATCAAATCTAGAAGATATAGCTTCTAATACAGGAATGACACGATCTAACTCTTCTTGTTCGCTTATTTCTGTATAGTTTGGCCTTGTAGACTCTCCTCCAATATCTAAAATATTAATACCTAAAGAAATCATATGATAAGCACGATCAATCGAATTAGGTAAAGAATAATATTTTCCTCCGTCAAAAAAAGAATCAGGAGTAACATTAAGAATTCCCATGACATTTATATTAGATAGATCTAATGAAATATTTTTAACTTTTATTTTCATTCAACTCTCTTTAAAAAATTAAAAGATCTTTTAAAAATATGTAAAATTAAATAAAGTAACTATTATTAAAATGGTATTTTAAAATATTAAGTCATTGCCTACTGGTAAAAAAATTTAACAGTAGACTTAAAACAAAATATATTTTGATTTTTAATAAAATTAAAAAAATTTAAAAAAAATCAATTCATGATAAATAAAATTTTATATCTAAATTAGTTATTTATACCCTTAATAAAGAAAATTATTTTTATCGCAAACTTTATTTAAAGAATTTTTATTATGAGAATCATCAGTATTTAATTTAATACTAGTGGTTTTATCATTCCAATTTTTAGGAGGTTTCACATCTCTTCTATTCATTAAATCATCAATCTGCGAAGAATCAATTGTTTCATATTTAATTAAAGCATCTTTCATTGAATGCAAAATATCTATATTTTTATTCAAAATTGAACGAGCTCTTTTATAATTATTTTCTATTAATAATTTTACTTCTTCATCAATTATATGAGCTGTTTCATCAGACATATGTTTAGCTTTTGCAACTGATCTACCTAGAAAAACTTCACCTTCTTCTTCTGCATAAAGTAAAGGACCCAATTTATCTGAAAAACCCCATTGAGTAATCATATTACGAGCTAAATTAGTAGCAACTTTAATATCATTAAAAGCTCCGGTAGAAACATTATTCTTTCCATAAATTATTTCTTCAGCTAAACGACCTCCATATAAAGTAGATATTCTACTTTCTAATTTTTTACGACTAATGCTTATCATATCTTTTTCTGGTAAAAAACAAGTAATACCTAAAGCTTGTCCTCTTGGAATAATAGTAACTTTATGAACAGGATCGTGTTCTGGTACTAAATAGCCAATAATTACATGCCCTGATTCATGATAAGCTGTAGATTCTTTTTGTAAGTCAGTCATAATAATAGATTTTCTTTCAGTACCCATGATAATTTTATCTTTAGCTTTTTCAAATTCTGACATAGAAACAAACAAGTTGTTATTTCTAGCAGCAAATAATGCAGCTTCATTAACTAAATTAGCTAAATCTGCACCAGAAAATCCAGGAGTACCTCTAGCAATTATCATAGATTCTACATCAGAAGATAAAGGCACTTTTTTCATATGTATTTTTAATATTTGATTTCTACCACGTACATCAGGTAAAGAAACAATTACTTGACGATCAAATCTTCCAGGACGTAATAAAGCTGGATCTAAAACATCAGGTCTATTAGTTGCTGCTATAACTATGACACCTTCGTTTCCTTCAAAACCATCCATTTCAACTAACATTTGATTTAAGGTCTGTTCTCTCTCGTCATGACCTCCTCCTAAACCAGCCCCTCTTTGTCTTCCTACAGCATCTATTTCATCAATAAAAATAATACAAGGAGATGATTTTCTAGCATGATCAAACATATCTCTAACTCTAGAAGCTCCTACTCCTACAAACATCTCAACAAAATCAGAACCAGAAATAGTAAAGAATGGAACTTTAGCTTCTCCTGCAATAGCTTTAGCTAGTAAAGTCTTACCTGTTCCTGGAGGACCTACCATTAATACACCTTTAGGAATTTTGCCTCCTAATTTTTGAAAACGATCTGGTTCTTTTAAATATTCAACAAGTTCCATAACTTCTTCTTTAGCTTCATCACATCCAGCAATATCAGAAAATGTAATTTTTATCTTATTTTCTGTTAAAATTTTAGCTTTACTTCTACCAAAAGACATAGCTCCTTTTCCGCCACCAATTTGCATTTGACGCATAAAAAATATCCAAACACCAATTAATAATAACATTGGAAACCAAGAAATAAAAACAGAAGTAACAAAACTAGGTTCTTCAGGAATTTCTCCTATAACTTTCACATTTTTAGTAATTAAATTATCTAATAATTTAGGATCATTAATCGGTATATAAGTTTTATAGGAAATATTATTTTTTTTAATAACACTAATTTCTCTACCATTAATATGTACTTCACGTATCTGATCTTGATTGACTTCTGATAAAAAAGTTGAATAATCAATTTTCAAAATATTAACTTCATTTGAATTAAAACTTTGAAATACAGACATAAATATAATAGCTATGACTAACCAGATAATTAGATTTTTGGCCATGTCACTCAAAGGAATAACCTCTCATAAAAACTAAATTAGAAATAAATAGCTCAGATTTAATTATTTTTTTTATTTTTAGCTAAAATAAAAATTTCACGAGAACGGCTACGTGAAGCATCTGGCTTATGAATTTTAACTTCAAAAAAAATCAGTTTTATCTTTTTAATAAGCGATTCAAATTCAGTACCATGAAATGATTTTATTAAAATAAAACCGTGTTTATCCAAAAATTTTATTGAAATTTGTAAAACTAACTCACACAAATTAGTAGATTTTAAAGAATCAATAATCAAGTTTCCACTGATATTAGGAGATATATCTGACATAATAAAATTTATTTTTTTACCTTTAATACTTTGATGAATCGATTTTAAAGTTGAATACTTTCTTAAATCTCCTTGAATAAACTTAACACCAAGGATAGGATTCATAGGTAAGATATCACATGCTATAATTTCACTTTTAGAACCTATTCTATTAATTGCATAGTTTGACCAACCTCCAGGAGCAGATCCTAAATCAATTATATTCATGTTTTTTTTAAATAAACTATATTTATAATCTATTTGTTGTAATTTAAACCATGATCTAGAACGTAAATTATTTTTTAATGATAATTTAACATATTTATCATTAAAGTGTTCTTTTAACCAATTACTAGAAGACTTAGATTTTTTTTTAGACATATAATTTTAGTGTTTATAGGTAAATTATTATAAATACAAATAGATGTTAATTTAAACTATATATATTGAATATTTAATATTTTATATTTTACATTACCTCCAGGTGTTTTAACTAAAGATACATCATTAATTTTTTTGCCTATGATTCCTCTAATTATAGGAGAATTTATAGAAATTAAATTTTTTTTAAAATCTGCTTCGTCATCTCCTACTATACAACAAGTAAATTGATCTTGATTATGTAAGTTTAGTAAAGTTACAGTAGAACCAAAAATTACTTTGCCTTTATTAGGTATTTTCTTTATATCTATAATTTGAGCATTAGAAAGTTTAAATTCAATTTCTTTAATTCTACCTTCACAAAAACTTTGTTCTTCCCTAGCAGCATGATATTCCGCATTTTCTTTTAAATCACCATGTTGTCTAGCTTCTTTTATAGCAGATATGATTAAAGGACGTTTTATATATTTTAATCTTTTCAATTCTTGACGAAGTTTTTCAGCGCCTATCAGAGTCATAGGAGTTTGATTAATCATTTTGACATACCTCTTATAATTTATAAATTAATTAATTTTAAAATTAAATAATAATTTGAATATTATATAAAATTAAATAATTAAAATAAAAATATTAATTTACAATTAATAATTTATAATATTATTTTATAATACTATAACCATAAAATTTAATAATCTCAAAAATAATAACTAATTTTTGTAATTATATAATATAGAAAAAACTAGTATTAAATATATATAAACTATTAAAAATTAGATATTTAGTTTAAATAACAACAAATACTTATTAAAATTAAAAATTTAAAACAACTAAAAGAAAAAATAAAAAATGAAAATAGAAAAAATAAAAGAAACTTTAATAAAAGAGTTAAAATTAACAAAAGTATATATAAAAGGAAATGAACATCACATAGAAATTATCGCGATTGGAGATTTTTTTTTGAGAAAGAGTGAAGTACAAAGACAACAACATGTATACAAACCTCTGATGAATTACATAACAAATAAGAAAATTCATGCTATAACAATCAAAGCATATACTATAAAAGAATGGCAATCAAAAAAATCAATAGAAATATATTAATATTAGAAAATAAAAATTATTAAATTATATAATATAATGATAAACAAAATAAATAAAATAATGATAAATGGTCCAACAAGACTAAATGGAGATGTAAACATTTCAGGATCAAAAAATGCATCACTGCCAATATTATTTGCTACTTTACTTACAAAAGAAAAAATAATATTAAATAATGTACCAAATATTAAAGATATTGAAATAACTATAAAACTATTAAAACATTTAGGTGTTAAGATTAAAATATATAAATCAACATATATAATTCAATCAAATAAAGTTAGAAAATATTCGATTCCGAACAATTTAGTTATCAGTACAAGAGCATCTATTTGGGCATTAGGAGCATTTTTAACCCGTTTTAAAAAAATTAAACTTGCATTTCCAGGAGGATGTAATATAGGACTTAGACCTATAGATATTCATATAGAAGGATTAAGAAAACTAGGAGCAATAATAAAAGTAAAAGATGGTTTTATTAAAGCATATGTAAAAAAAAAATTAAAAGGTGTCTGTATTATCATGAAAAAAATTAGCGTAGGAGCAACAATTAATATCATGAATGCAGCAATTTTAGCAGAAGGAACAACAATAATCAAAAATGCAGCAAAAGAACCTGAAATAATTGATACTGCTAATTTTCTTAATATGTTAGGAGCTAATATTGAAGGAGCAGGAAATTATAAAATCACTATAAAAGGAGTAAAAAGTTTAAAAGGAGGATCCTATAAAATACCTCCAGATAGAATAGAAACTGGAACATTTCTAGTAGCCGCTGCTATTTCTAAAGGAAAAATTACATGCCACAATACAAAAACAAATGTATTGGATTCAATATTAAGTAAACTAGAAGAATCAGGAGCAAAAATTAAAATTGGAATAAATTGGATAAGTCTTGATATGAAATATCAAAAACCTAAATCAGTAAATATAGTAACTGCTCCATACCCTGGTTTTCCAACAGATATGCAAGCACAGTTTACAATACTAAATATTACTTCACAAGGAAAAGGAACAATTAAAGAAACAATATTTGAAAATCGTTTCATGCATATTCCTGAAATAATTAAAATGGGAGCTAAAGTAAAAGTAAAAAAAAATAATATAATTTGTGATGGAGCGTCTAATTTATTATCTTCTGAAATTACAGCTAAAGATTTAAGATCTTCGGCTAGTCTAATACTAGCAGGATGCATAGCTCAAGGAAAAACTATAATAAATAATATATATCATATTCAGAGAGGTTATGAAAATATTTTATATAAATTAAAAATACTTGGAGCTAATATAAAAATTATTAAATAAATTAAATAAAAATCTATAAAACTTCAACTTAAAAAGGATAAAATACAATGTACGCAATTTTTTTAAGTGGCGGAAAACAATATAAAGTAATTGAAGGACAAGAAATAAAAATAGAGAAAGTAAAAGATAAAATAGGTAATTTTATACAATTTAAAAAAGTTTTAGTTATATCAAAGAAAAAAAATACACAAATTGGTAGCCCTTTTGTTAAAGGAGGTATAGTCGAAGCAAAAGTCAATGATCATATTAGAGATAAAAAAATTGTTATTATTAAATTTAAAAGAAGAAAACATTATAAAAAAAAACAAGGTCACCGTCAATGGTTAACAAAAATAACTATAACTAAAATTAGTAAAAATACAAAAAGATTAGAGGAGACAAAAAATGGCTCATAAAAAAGCAGGAGGATCCACTAGAAACGGGAGAGATTCTCATTCAAAAAGATTAGGAGTTAAACGTTTCGGAGGAGAATTAATATCTGCAGGTAGTATAATAGTAAGACAAAGAGGTACTAAATTTCATGCTGGAAATAATGTAGGATGTGGTAAAGATCATACATTATTCGCTAAATGTAATGGAAGAGTAGAATTTAAAATACAAGGAAAAAATAAAAAAAAATATATAAATATATTAGAGACAAAATACTAAAATTATTTAATTAGAAACTATTTAAACATACAAAATTTTATTTTAAATAATTATTTTACTGAAATATTTCAAAATATAATTTTTAAAATTAATTTTATTTCAGTAAAATATTAAATAGGCAAGAAGCATGAAATTTATAGATGAAGCAAAAATTGAATTAATAGCTGGTAATGGAGGTAATGGATGTATTAGTTTTAGAAGAGAAAAATATATAGACAAAGGAGGACCTGATGGAGGAGATGGAGGAAATGGAGGTAATATTTACTTAATAACAAATAATAATTTAAATACATTAATAGATTATAGATATAAAAGATTATTTAAAGCAACAAATGGTGAGAATGGAAAATCTAAAAATAGATATGGAAAAAATGGAAAAGATATATATATTACAGTACCTGTAGGGACTAAAATCATAAACTATTTAAATAAAAAAACTTTATTTAACATGGAATTAAATGAACAAAAAATCATTTTAGTCAAAGGAGGTAAAGGAGGAATAGGTAATACAAGATTTAAATCTTCCACTAATAGAACTCCTAGATATAGAACAATGGGTAAAAAAGGAGAATCAATAATATTAAAATTAGAATTAATTCTTTTAGCTGATGTAGCTACATTAGGAAAACCTAATGCAGGAAAATCTACATTAGTATCTAAAATTTCTAATGCAAAAACCAAAATAGATAATTATCCATTCACTACTTTAATACCAAAATTAGGAATGGTAAAAATAAATCAAAAAAATGATTTTATCATTGCAGATATACCTGGTTTAATTAAAAATGCTTCTAAAGGTGTAGGACTAGGTATAAGATTTTTAAAACATATAGAAAAATGTAAATTAATATTGCATATTATAGATATAGCAAATCAAAATATGAAAGATATAGTTAAAAATATAAAAATGATAGAATATGAAATAAAAAATTATAATAATAAAATATATAAAAAACCTACGTGGTTAGTATTTAATAAAATAGATTATCTTAAAAAAAACAAAATAAACAATAGAATAAAAAAAATAATTAATTTTTATAAAAATAATTATAAACATTATTTAATTTCTGCAAAATATAATATAGGAATTAAAAAATTGTGTTTAGATATTAGTAATTTTTTAAAAAAAACTGAAAATAAAATTATTAACAAACAATATTGATAAAGCATTTTTTGAAAAAATATCAAAATATATAATTAAAAATATATAATTTAAATTTTTTTATATAAAATTATATAGTTAAAATTATTCTTTAAAAATACTTATTTTTAAAAAAAAGTAAAAATTAAAAAAAATATAAAAAAAATAAAAGATAGTCTTTATATTATCAAATAAAAATACTTATTATATTATAATTAAATATACTATGAAAAAATATATAGGAGCTGGTCAAAAGAAATAAAAAAAATTAATTAAATTAATAATTTATCCTAATCTTTAAATAAAAATTTAAAATATCATAAATAATAAAAATATCATACAACTATTAATTTAAATATCTTAAAAAAGAAAGTCCGGTATACAACAAACCGGCTCTTTCAAATAATAAAAATATTTTGAAAATGTTAACGTTTAGAAAATTGTGGTTTTTTACGCGATTTTCTCAAACCTACTTTTTTTCTTTCTACTTCTCTTGAATCACGAGTAACAAAACCTGATTTTCTTAAGTCTTTACGAAATAATTCATCATATTTAATTAATGCACGAGAAATACCTAATCTAATGGCTCCAGCTTGCCCAGAAATGCCACCACCTTTTACAGTAATATAGAAATCAAATTTATTTAATAAATTTAATAATACTAAAGGTTGTTTAACAAGCATACATGATGTTTCTCTACTAAAATAACTCTCTAATTTTTTATTATTAATAGTAATTTTACCACTACCTTTTTTTACAAAAACACGAGCAGAAGAACTTTTACGCCTACCAGTACCATAATATTGAGTTAATGACATGATAGAAATATACCTCCTTTATATTAATAAAATGTTATTTATATGATAAGATTTCTTGGTTGTTGAGCAGTATGATTATGATAATTACCAGGAAATACTTTTAATTTTTTCAGCATTAATTTACCTAAAGAGTTTCTAGGTAACATACCTTTAACAGCATTAAATATAATTCTTTCTGGAAATTTACATAACATTTCTTTAAATTTTAATTTTTTAATTCCACCAATGAATCCTGTATGTCTATAATATATTTTATTATTTAATTTATTACCAGTAACTAAAATTTTCTTTGAATTTAAAACAATAATAAAATCTCCTATATCAATATGAGGAGAATATTCTACTTTATGTTTTCCGCATAATATATGAGCAATTTTAGTAGATAACCTACCTAAAACTTTATTAGTAGCATCAACGTAGTACCAATTTCTTTTAATGTTTAAAGGTTTAATCAAAAAACTTTTCATAAAAATCCTTAAATTAACTAGAAAAACTAATATCATATTCAAAAAAAATCAATGACTATCTAAATATATGTCATATCTTGATTTATATAAAAAATGTTATTAATATAATATACATTATTTCAGAATAAAAATATAACAAGTTTAATTAGTAATTTAAGAAATTTAAAATTTTAATATATAAAATATGTTAAAAACAAAATAAGAAAATAGTGTTTAAAATGTAATTTTAATTATATAAAAATCAAATATTCAATAAAAATAATAAAGATTTACCAATTATTATTTAAATAAAAATATGAAAAAATTAGCATATATAAAAATAAAATAATACATAAAAACATAAAAGATCAAACATTTTAAAAATGTTTATAAAAATATTAACAAAAAATTCATAAATAATATTAATAATTCATGATAAATTAATAGTATTATATGTTAATAGGTAGTCATTATGATTTCCGATAATTCTTTGATATTCTTAAGAAAAAAAATTAATACAATTGATGAAGAAATACTATTACTTCTTCATAAAAGAAAAAAAATAGCAATTGAAATAGCAAAAATTAAAATAGATAGAAATAAACCAATAAGAGATATAAAAAGAGAAAAAGAACTAATAAATAAATTAATAAAAATAGGTGATAAAAAAGATCTTGAATCAAATTATATTTATAAGATATTTAAGATCATAATCAAAAACTCGGTAAATATTCAAAATAATTTACTTGAAAAATATAATAATAAAAATAAAATTTATGAGCCTATATTAGGATTTTTAGGACCAAAAGGATCTTATTCAAACTTAGCAACAACAGAATATGCAAGTAAAAATTTTAATAAGTTTTCAACAAAAGGATTAAAAAACTTTCAAGAAGTTATTAATAATCTTTGCGATAATAAAATAAATTATGCTGTTTTACCTTTAGAAAATAATAATTCAGGTACTATAAATGAAGTATATGATCTAATTGAAAAAAACGATAATTTATATATAGTAGGAGAAATTTATATTTTAATTGATCATTGTTTATTAACTACAAAAAATGTAAAAAATATTAATAACATAAAAAAAATATATAGTCATCCTCAACCAGTTCAACAATGTAGTAAATTTATTAATCAAATTAAAAATTGTAATATTCAATATACATCAAGTACATCGTCTGCAATGCAAATAATTTCTAATACAAATTTAAATGACATTGCGGCTATAGGAAGTAAATTAGGAAGTAATTTTTATAAATTAAAAATCTTAAAAGATAATATTTCTAACAAAAAAAATAATATTACTCATTTTATAATACTATCTAATGAATATAAAAAAAATTTAGAATTAAAAAAATCTAAAACTAGTTTTATCATAGAAGTAAAAAATAATATTACAGATTTAATAGAAATATTATTGATAATAAAAGAAAATGATCTTAAGGTCACTAAAATAGAATCAAGACCTGCTAGCGGATCTTTATGGAATAAAACATTCTATATAGATATTCAGTCTCATTGTGATTCACAAAACATGCAAAAAGTAATTAAAAAAATTGATATTTTTACAAATAGAATTAGAATTCTAGGATGTTATCCCATATGTAATTCTTTCGATAAAATATTAAAAATATAAACAAAAATATTTTATAAAATAAATATGAAATTAATTTCTTAATATAATTGTACAAATCAATTTAATATTAAAATAATTTCGTTAATGTTATTATATAAAAATAATTTATTATGAGTAATTAAAATGTTCGGTAATTTAACAAAACAACTAAAAAAAACAATACAAAAAATTAGTAATAGAGGAAGATTAACAGAAAAACATATAAAAAATACAATAAGAGAAGTTAGAATTGCATTATTAGAAGCAGATGTATCATTATTAGTTATTAAAAAATTCATAGATGCAATTCAAAAAAAAGTAATAGGAATAAAAATAAACAAAAGTTTAACTCCCGGACAAGAATTTATTAAAGTTGTTATGAGAGAGTTAATAAAAATAATGGAAGATGATAAACAAAAACTAAATTTATCAGTACAACCACCGGCTGTAATATTATTTCTGGGAATACAAGGAGTAGGTAAAACTACTAGTGTAGTTAAATTAGGAAATATATTAAAAAATAAAAATAAAAAAGTAATAATAGTATCAACAGATATCTATCGCCCTGCCGCTATAACACAAATAGAAATATTATCAAAAAAAATAAATATTGATTGTTTTAAATCAGATATAAATGAATCTCCTGATAAAATAGCAATTAAAGCACTAGAATATGCAAAAATAAAATTTTATGATGTTTTATTAGTTGATACTGCAGGACGTATGCATATAGATAAAAAAATGATGAATGAAATAAAAAATATTTATAATGCTATAAATCCTGTTGAAACATTATTCGTTATTGATGCAATGACAGGACAAGATAGTATAAATATTGCAAATAGTTTCAATAAAAAAATTAATATAACAGGAATTATATTAACTAAAACAGATGGTGATGCAAGAGGAGGAGCAGCTCTATCTGTAAAATATATAACTAAGAAACCAATAAAATTTATTAGTAATGGAGAAAAAATACATTCTATAGAAAAATTTAATCCAAAAATAATAGCAAAACGTATATTAGGAATGGATGATACAATAAATATAATAGAAGAAATAGAAAATAAAATAAACAAAAAAGAAATTGAAAAAATTACTAATAAATTAAAACAAGGAGAAAATTTTGATTTAAATGATTTTTTATTACAAATAAAACAAATAAAAAAAATGGGAGGAATTGTAAATTTAATAGAAAAATTTAAATCTAATAACAAAATTATAAATAATATAAAATCAAATACAAGCAAAAAAGAACTTAATAAAATTGAATCCATAATTAATTCTATGACTATAAAAGAAAGAAAACAGCATAATATTATTAAAGGATCCAGAAAACGTAGAATATCTCTAGGATCAGGTACAACTATACAAGATGTTAATAATTTACTTAAACAATTTACTAAAGTAAAAAATATTATGAAAAAAATTAAAAACAAAGGATTATCTAAAATAATACATGATTTTAAAAATATGATACCAAAAAACATCTTTTAAAAAATACTATTTTTATATTAAATAAATAAGGAAAAATCAGCATGGTAAAAATTCGTTTAGCTAGACATGGTTCAAATAAAAGACCATTTTATAAAATAATAGTTGCAGATAATAGAAGGGCTAGAAATGGACGTTTTATAGAAAAAATTGGTTTTTTTAACCCTTTGCAAAAAGATAAAAATAAAAAAGTTTCAATGAAAATAAAAAGAATAGCATTCTGGATTAAAAATGGAGCTATATTGTCAGAAAGAGTTAAAAATATATGTAAAACATACAATAAATAAAAATTTTTAAAGAATATAAATGCTAAAAAAACAAAATAAAAAACAAAAATCAAAAATTATTATAGGAAAAATTGGTTCTCCTTATGGTATTCTAGGTTGGATTTCAATATTTTCATTTACACAGAAAAAAAAAAATATATTTGCATATAATTTTTGGAAGATAAAAAAAGAGAAAAAATATTTTGATATTACAGTAATTAAATGGAAAAGAAAAAAAAATAAATTTTATGTAAAAACTAAAGAAATAAAAGATAGAACTCATGCATCACAGTTTACAAATTGTAATATATTGATTGATGAAATAAATTTACCTATATTAAAAAATAATGAATATTATTGGAAAGATATAATAAATTGCGAAGTTTATAATTTAAATAATTATAAAATAGGATATGTTATTAGCTTAATAGAAAATGGGTGCTATGATATTTTAGTAATAAAAACAAATCTAAAAAAAAATAAAAAAATGATGTTTATTCCTTTTATAGAAAAAAAAATCATTAAATACGTTAACATAAATAAAAAAATCATAAAAATAGAACTACCAAATTGAATAATAACAAGACAAAATTAAACATTAAAAAATTAAAATTAAATTGGATAGGTATTATAACTATATTTAAAGAAATGTTTAAATCTATCACAGATTATGGTATTACAAGCAGAGCTATAAAAAACAAAATTATTAATTTAGAATACTGGAATCCAAGAGAATTCTCTTGCAATAAACACAAAAGGATAGATGAAAGACCATATGGTGGAGGACCTGGAATGGTAATGCAAGTCAAACCTTTGGTAAAAGCAATACATGCAGCAAAAATAAAAGCAGGAAAAAATGTAAAAGTATTTTTTTTATCTCCTCAAGGAAAAAAAATAGATCACAAAAATATTGTAGATTTAGCTACTAACTTAAAAATAATTTTAGTATGCGGAAGATATGAAGGGATAGATGAAAGAATAATCAAAAAAGAAATTGATGAGGAAATATCTATAGGAGATTACATTACTAGCGGAGGAGAGCTTCCAGCTATGGTAATAATTGATGCAATTATCAGAATTTTACCTGGAGCATTAAAAAAGCGAAAATCTTTTAAAAATGATTCTTTTTATAACGGAATTTTAGACTATCCTAATTACACTAGACCTAAAATAGCCTATAATATGGAAGTACCTAAAGTATTATTATCTGGTAATCACAAAAAAATTGACGAGTGGAGATTTAAAAAATCTTTAGAAAAAACTTGGATAAAAAGACCTGATTTAATTAAAAAAATAAATTTAAATAGTAATGAAAAAAAAATTTTAAATGAGTATAAAAAACAATTTTATTTAAAAAAAATTAAATACAAAAAATAAAATTAGGATATATAATGAATCAAATAATAAAAAATATAGAAGAAAAACAGTTAAAAATCAATATACCAAATTTTAGATCAGGAGATATTATAGAAGTTAATGTATGGGTGGTAGAAGGTAATAAAAAGAGAATTCAAATGTTTGAAGGTTTAGTAATAGGAATTAAAAATAGAAAATTAAATTCATCTTTTACTATAAGAAAAATATCAAACGGAGAAGGAGTTGAAAGGGTATTTCAAACACATTCTCCTATAATTGAAAGTATTAATATAAAAAGATTAGGATATGTAAGAAAATCAAAACTATATTATCTTAGAAAAAAAGTAGGTAAATCTGCAAAAATCAAAGAAAGATTAACATAAATAAAAAGCAGTCAAGAATAAAAAATTCTGACTGCAATATTTAATTTTTTTAAAATATTAAATATTTAATTAATTAAAATTATAAATTTTTATAATTTAATTAGTTCCTCCAATAGTTAAATTATTTAATTTAATAGTTGGTTGGCCTACTCCTACAGGAATACTTTGACCATCTTTTATGCATATACCTATACCACTATCTAAGGATAAATCATTCCCTACCATAGAAATTTGCTGCATTACTTCAATACCAGATCCAATTAATGTTGCATTTTTTATAGGATTTGTAATTTTTCCATTTTTTATTAAATAAGCTTCTGAAGTAGAAAATACAAATTGACCTGAAGTAATATCTACTTGACCTCCGCTGAAATTTGTAGCATACAAACCAAAACCAACACTTTCGATAATTTCATCTTTATTTGATAAACCAGGCAACATATAAGTATTAGTCATACGAGGCATGGGCAAATGAGCATAAGACTCACGACGGCAATTACCTGTAGATTTAGTATCCATAAATTTAGCGTTTAATTTGTCTTGCATATAACATTTTAATATTCCATTTTCAATTAAAATATTTTTTTGACTAGGAGTTCCTTCATCATCAATTGTTAAAGAACCTCTCCTACCAAATATAGTTCCATCATCTATAATAGTACATAAACTTGAAGCAACTTTTTTGCCTATTTTATTACTAAATAAAGAAGTACCATGTCTATTAAAATCTCCTTCTAATCCATGACCAACAGCTTCATGTAATAATACTCCAGGCCATCCAGAACCTAATACAACAGCATAAGAACCTGAAGGAGCAGGTATTGCATATAAATTTAATAAAGCAGAACGAACAGCTTCTAGAGTCCAATATATTATATTAGTTTCACCTGAATTATTTTTTTCCATAAAAAATTTATAACCATCACGTCTACCTCCACCCATAAATCCTTGTTCTCTTTTACCATTCTCTTCAACAAAAACACTAATATAAACATGTATTAAAGGTCTAATATCATAAGATAAATTACCATCTGTGGATGAAACAAAAATATTTTCATAATTACTCAAAATACGAGCATTAACATCTACAACTCTTTTATCAGCTTTTCTAGCAACATTATTTATAATATTTAATATATCTATTTTTTCTTCAGAAGTATTACCTCTTAAAGGATTTATAAAATTGTATTTATTACTAGTGATAACATTATTAAAATTAATAATTTTATTATTTACATAATTTTTATCATAAATACTATCACATGCCATTTTTGAAATTTTAAATAATGAATCTACATTTATATCATTAGAATAAGAAAAACCAGTTTTGGAACCATTAATAGCTCTTATACCTATTCCATGATCTTCGTGGTAAGAACCTGTTTTAATAATGCCATTCTCTAGCAACCAAGATTCCTGTAATATTGATTGAATATAGATATCTCCATATTCTATTTTAGAATCAGACATTTTATTTAAAACATCATAAATATTTTCTTTATGGATATTATTAGAAGTTAATAAATTCTGTTTTACTGAATTAATAGTCATTATTATAAACCTATAAAAATAAAATAATTGGATTATATAAAATATTATTTAATAATTTATTTAAGATTTTAAAAAATAATAATTATCAAAATAGTTTAAAAAATTATTATTTAATATTTATATATTCCAAAAATAATAATTAAAAAAACAAAAATTCTTTAATATTAATTATTGATATATTAATACAATATAGTATTATTTGAAAAATAGTATTTAATATTTATTTTAGTTATTATTTTATCATAAACAGTGTATAGGATTTTTAAAAACAGATGAAAAAAAAAAATAATGTTTTAATATTAAATGGTCCAAATTTAAATTTGTTAGGTATAAGAGAAAAAAATATTTATGGTAATTTTACAATTGAAGAATTAATAAAAATTACTACAAAAGAAGCAAAAAAACTAAATATAAAATTATTTCATATACAATCTAATGCAGAGCATATTTTAATAGATGAAATACATAAATGTATGAATTATATAAATTTCATAATTATAAATCCGGCTGGTTTATCACATACTAGTATATCTCTAAGAGATGCATTATTATCAGTGAATATAAAATTTATAGAAGTACATATATCTAATATATATAAAAGAGAAGAATTTAGGAAAAATTCATATATTTCTGATATAGCAGATGGAATAATATGCGGTTTTGGAATTAATAGTTATTTATTAGCTTTAAAAGCATCTGCAGAATTGTTAAAATAGAATAATAGTATTTTAGGTTTCAATATGGATATAAAAAAAATAAGTAAGCTAATTAAATTAATAGAACAATCATGTATTAGTGAAATTAAAATTTCTAATGGATCAGAAGTAGTAAAAATTAAAAAAAGCATTTATATGCATAAAAACACAAAAAATTCAGAAAAAATACAAATATATAAAAAAAATAATTTAAATAAAAGAATAAGAAATAACAAAAAAAACAAGGAAAAAAAAACAATAATAAAATCACCAATGGTAGGTACTTTTTATTATAATTCACATAAAGATTCCAAACCATTTATATCAATAAATCAAAGAATTAATAAAGGAGATATAATTTACATTATTGAAGCTATGAAAGTAGTAAATCATGTAAGATCAGAAAAATCAGGCATAATTAAAAAAATTTTAGTAAAAAATGGACAATCAGTAGAATTTGATCAACCATTAATTATTATAGAATAAAAGGGAGAATTAATCTGAAAAAAATTCTAATTGCTAATAGAGGGGAAATAGCACTACGTATCTTAAGAAGTTGCAAAGAAATGGGCATAAAAACAGTTGCAGTACATTCTACAATAGATAAAAATTTAAAACATGTGTTATTAGCAGATGAAACAGTATGTATAGGACCTCCTGAAATATCAAAAAGTTATTTAAATATTCCATCAATTATTTCAGCAGCTGAGATTACCGGATCTACAGCTATTCATCCAGGTTATGGCTTTCTAGCAGAAAATGCAAATTTTGCAGAACAAGTAGAAAAATCAGGTTTTATATTTATAGGTCCAAAAGCAGATACAATGAAAAAAATGGGAGACAAAATATCTGCTATAAAGATAATGAAAAGTTACAAAATTCCATGTATACCTGGTTCAAATAAAAAAATAAGTATAAACATGAAAAAAAATTATAAATATGCTGAAGAAATTGGTTATCCAATTATATTAAAAGCTTCAAAAGGAGGAGGAGGTAGAGGAATAAGAATTGTAAAAAATAAATACAAATTAAAAGAGAATATAATTTTAGTAAAAAAAGAATCTAATTTATCATTTAATGACAAAACAATATTTATGGAAAAATATTTAAATGATGCACGTCATATTGAAATACAAATATTAGCAGATGGAAAAGGTAATGCAGTATACATATCTAATAGAGACTGTTCAATCCAATTAAATAATCGTAAAATTTTAGAAGAAGCTCCTGCTATAGGTATTAATAAAAATATCATTGATAATATAAGTAAAATATGCATAAATGTTTGTATAAAAATAAAATATAAAGGAGTAGGAACTTTTGAATTTTTATACAAAAACAAAAAATTTTTCTTTATAGAAATGAATACTAGAATTCAAGTTGAACATGCAATTACAGAAATGGTTACAGGAATAGATTTAATTAAAGAGCAAATAAATATATCATTTGGAAAAATACTATCAATTAAACAAAATCAAATAAAAACAAAAGGTCACTCTATAGAATGTAGAATAAATGCAGAAAATATTAAAACATTACTTCCTAGTACTGGTAAAATAGAAGAATTACATATTCCTAGTGGTTTCGGAATTCGATGGGAATCACATATTTACAACGGATATCCAATAACTCATTACTATGACTCAATGATAGCTAAAGTTATATCATTAGGTGAAAATAGATATATTGCAATCAAAAAAATGCAAAATGCTTTAACAGAAACTATTATTAGCGGTATAGAAACAAATATAAAATTACAAAAAAAAATATTAAATAACAAAAAATTTATTAAAGGTAAAATTAATTCTAAATTTATAAAAGACATAGTAGAAAATATAAAAAATCAAAACATGCACTTCTAAGATTTACTAAAATTATTTGAAGTGCAGTTTTATAATATTTAGTCAAAATATATTTATTTTAATTCATTCCATATTTCTTTAATTTTTTACGTAATGTACCTCTATTAATACCCATTAAAGAAGCAGCTTTAGTTTGATTACCTCTAGTATGTTGCATAATAACATCTAATAAAGGTTGTTCTACTTCATTCAAAAAATAATTATAAATATTCTTTAAATTAGAATGATTTAAATTAGAAAAAAAATTTTTTAAAGCTATACTAATAACATTACGTAAAGGTTTTTCCACAATTTTATTGTTTATATTTATAGTAGGAACTAAAACTACAAAATTAGAATTTATATTATTTAAAAACATGATTTCATATTCTCTTTATATTTAGTAAAGATATCTTAATTATACAACATTTATTATTTAAAGAATTAAAACTAGAAATTATTTATAATAAATAAAAAATAAAAAATAAAACAAGAAAATAATTATCTTTATACTAACTAAAAAATTAAAAAATCAAATTTAAACATGTTTAATTAATTTAATTAGTGAAATCATATCATAAGGCAAAGAAATTCTCCATTTCATTTTCTTTTTAGTAATAGGATGATATAATTCTAACATAAACGCATGTAATGCCTGGCGATGAAATTCATTAATTTTTTTATTAAAAAAATTTTTTTTATATATCATTTTATGGTGGTTATTAATATATAATTTATCCCCTACAATAGGATGATTAATATGTGATAAGTGAACACGAATCTGATGAGTTCTACCTGTTCCTAAAGAAATAAATAAAAAAGAAAAATTTTTAAAATAACTAATGACTTTACAGTTAGTAATTGACTCTTTACCTTTATTATTAACACTCATTTTTGTTCTATAAATTTTATGTCTAGCTATAGGATAATTAATTTTTATATTAGAGCTAACATTACCATATACTATAGACTTATAATACCTTTTAACTTTATGTAATTTAAAATAATTTATTAAAATATTATATGAAATAATATTTTTTGCAATAACCATTAAACCTGAAGTATTTTTATCTAAACGATGTACTATACCAACTCTAGGAATATTTATCATTTTATAATCACGATAAAGTAATGCATTTAAAACAGTTCCATTTAAATTACCAGCTCCTGGATGAACAACTAAATTACATGGTTTATTAATAACTATTATATCTTTATCTTCATATATTATATCTAAATTTATATTTTGAGGTATTAACTCATTTAGATTACTCTGAACAATTTTAACATAAATTTTGTCTCCATTAAAAATTTTTTTTTAGGAACGTTTACAATAATATTATTTACATAAACTTGATTTTTTAAAATGACTTTTTTAAAAAAAGAACGAGAATAATTTTTAAACAAATAAACTAAAACATAGTCTAATCTTTTTCCAAATAATTCAGAATTAAAAACAAATGAACTTAAATGATATTCTTTAAACATAAAATAATCCTTAAAATAGTTATATAAATATATAATTAATTAAAATATATTAGAAAATAAATATAAATTAAAATTATAACAAAATATTCAAGATTACATTACAATAGTTTAATATATAAAGATCTATAATAATTTAAGTAAATATTTTATATCACAAAAAAATATATATGATAAAAACCACAAATGAAATACGTAAAATGTTTCTGGAATTTTTTTATAATAAAGATCATAAAATTTTAGAAAGCAGTTCACTAATACCTAAAAATGATAACACGTTATTATTTACAAATGCAGGTATGAATCAATTTAAAAATATTTTTTTAGGAAGTGAAAAAGCAAAATATCCCAGAATTGTAACTACGCAAAAATGTTTAAGAACAGGAGGAAAGCACAATGATATTGAAAATGTAGGAAATAGTAACAAACATCATACATTTTTTGAAATGCTAGGAAATTTTAGTTTTAATGATTATTTTAAAAAAGAAGCAATTAATTATGCTTGGGAATTACTAACAAGTAAAAAATGGTTTAATTTACCAAAAGAAAATTTTATAATTACGATATACAAAACAGACAAAGAAACTTATAAAATATGGTTAAATGACATAGGAATAAATAAAAATAATTTAATAAAAATAGGAGACAACAAAAAAAATAAATACTGCTCAGATAATTTTTGGCAAATGGGAAAAGACGGACCTTGCGGACCATGTACAGAAATTTATTATAATAATAATACAAAAAATACATGTTTTAAAAAAAATAAAGAAGATTTTATCGAAGTTTGGAATATAGTATTTATGCAATTTAATAAAATTTCTCATGATAATATTAAACCTTTAAGAAAATCATATATTGATACAGGAATGGGATTAGAAAGAATTTCTGCAGTATTACAAAAAGTAAATTCTAATTTTAAAATAGATATTTTTATAGAATTAATTAATCATATAATTAGTTTAGCTGACAAAAAAATAATAAATAAAAAATCTATATATATTATAGCAGATCATATAAGATCTATATCTTTTATGATAATAGAAGATATAACTCCATCAAATGAAGGTAGAGGATATACTCTTAGAAAACTTATTAGAAGATCAGTATTACATGGAAGTAAAATTGGTATTAAAATAATTTTTTTACATAAATTAATTCCTGTATTAATTAAAACAATGGGATTCTTTGCAAATGAAATTAAAAATAAAAAAAATAAAATAAAAAAAATAATAAAAGAAGAAGAAAAAAAATTTTTAATTCTATTAAAAAAAGGAAAAAAATTATTAAATCAACATCTAAATGATAAACAAAAAATCATTTCAGGGAAAAAAATATTTTATTTGTATGATACATTTGGAATACCTATAGAATTAATGTCAGATATATGCAATACAAAACAAATCAAACTAGATATTAATGGATTTAGAAAATGTATGGAAAAACAAAAAACATTAGCTAGAAATAATAATAATTTTGATAAAAAATATAATACCTCCATACTACCAATAAATTCAATATCTAAATTTAAAGGATTTGAAAAACACCAAATAACATCCAAAATTATTTTTATAATTGTCAATAACAATTTATTAAAACAAATAAATAAAAATGATGAAACAATTATTATATTACAAGAAACATGTTTTTTTCCTGAATCTAGTGGTCAAAAAGGAGACACAGGATATATAAAAACAAGTACAGGATTATTTAAAGTAAAAAATACTATTAAATATGGATTATCAATAGCTCATATTGGAGAATTAAAACAAGGAAGTATAAATATAAATGATTCTGCAGATATCATATTAAATCAGGAAAGAAGAAATAAAATAGAAATAAATCATACCGCAACACATTTATTAAATGCTGCTTTAAAAAAAATTTTGGAATCTGAAATAGAACAAAAAGGATCTTGGATAAATGACAAATATTTAAGATTAGATTTTACATACAAAAAAAATATAAAAATACATCTAATACATCAAATAGAAAATTTAGTTAATTATCACATTAGAAAAAATCATGAAATTAAAACTTTTAATATGAAATTTGAAGATGCTTGCAAAAAAAATATATCTAAATTAGAAAACAAAACATATAAATCAATCGTAAGAGTTTTATCTATAAATAAATTTTCAAATGAATTATGCGGTGGAACACATACAAAAAATACTGGTAATATTGGATTATTTAAAATAATATCATGTGTTAGTAATTCAGCAAATACTAGAAGAATAGAAGCAGTTACTGGACAAATAGCTTTAGATAAAATACATGAACAAAATATAGAAATAAAACATATTAATTCAATTCTTGGCACAAATAATAATCAAATAAAATCAAAAATTCAAAATTTAATTTATGATAAAATAAATTTAGAAAAGCAAGTTGCTTCATATAAAATTAAAGAAATTGAAATAACATACAAAAAAATAATTAAAAATTTTATAAAAATAAAAGATATTAAATTTATTTTTTATATTTTAGATAATATAGAAAATAAACTAATATTTAAATTAATAGATAAAATCAAAAATAAAATAAAACCTGTAATTATTGTAATAATTAATAAAAAAAATGAAAAAAATTTTATTATAATATCAATCAGTAATTGCATTACAAAAAAAATACAAGCAAAAGATATAATAAAAATTATACTTAAAAAAACAAATGGAAAAGGAGGAGGAGGAAAAAATATAGCTATAGGAGGAAATATTAATTTAAATTATATAGAAAAAGCAATAAATAATTTAAAATTATGGATAAATCAAAATATATAAATTGACTACTTTATATATTAATATATGTTTTATAAGCATTAAATAAGAATGAATCTTTGTATTTTTTTAAGGAGTAAAATAGAATGCTTATTCTAACTCGTAGAGTTGGTGAGACTCTTATGATAGGTGATGAAGTTACAGTAACTGTATTAGGAGTAAAAGGAAATCAAGTTCGCATAGGAGTAAATGCGCCCAAAAAAATTTCAGTTCACAGGGAAGAAATATATAAAAGAATTAAATCTGAAAAAATAAATAATAAATAAATATATATTTTAAAAAAAAAATTGACTTATTTTGTAAAAAAAGTAATATAAAAATTATAAAAATTTATTTTAATATAAAAGGTGAGATGGCCGAGAGGATTAAGGCGCTCTCCTGCTAAGAGAGTATGTAACTAATAAATGCATCGAGGGTTCGAATCCCTCTCTCACCATAAATTAAATAAAAATTTAAAATATAAAATATATACTTAGCATCCGTAGCTCAGATGGATAGAGTATTCGGCTACGAACCGAAAGGTCGGAGGTTCGAATCCTCCCGGATGCAATATAAAAAAATTAAGTATTTAATTATAAATAAAATATAATAATTATGTTTACATAATCATTTTTTTTAAAAAATTATATATATTAATATAATTTGAAAACTAAGATTATAAGGCAAAAAACATACAAAATGTTATCTAATATTTCAAAAGAGCTAAACTGGTTACAAAAAAATAATAAAATATTAAAAGGAATTAAAAAAGGTATAGAAAGAGAAACATTAAGAATTGAATATAATGGAAATATATCACCTAAAAATCACCCTAAAAAAATGGGATCTTCATTAACTAATAAATGGATTACTACAGATTTTTCTGAAAGTTTAATGGAATTTATTACTCCTGCATATGATAATATAAATAAAACAATATTTTTCCTGCAAGATATTCATAATTATGTGTCTAATAATTTGATTAAAGAATATATGTGGCCTTTTAGTATGCCTGGATTTATTAAAAATCAAAATAAAATTGAAATTGCAAACTATGGAACATCTAATATAGCTAAAATAAAAAAAATATATAGAGAAGGTTTAAAAAATAGATATGGTGTTTATATGAATATCATGTCAGGAATACATTATAATTTTTCTTTTCCAAAAAAATTTTGGAAATATTGGTTTGAGTATAAAGGATTAAAAAAAAACCAACATAACATATCTAATAGTTATATGAAATTAATTAGAAATTATTATAGATTTGGTTGGATAATACCATATTTATTTGGAGCATCTCCTGCTATATGCTCTTCATTTCTAAAAAAAAATAAAACTAATATAAAATTCATAAAAAATAAAAAAGAAGTTTTGTACCTTCCTTGGGCTACATCTTTAAGATTAAGTGAAATTGGTTATAACAATAAATTGCAAAAAGAAATAAAAATTAATTTTAATTCTATTAATTATTATATAAAACAACTAAAATTAGCTCTAAATACACCTATAAAAAAATTCAAAAAATTTGATGTTTGTAAAAATAAAATAAAAAAACAACTAAATTGTAATATATTACAAATGGAAAATGAACTTTATACACAAATTAGACCTAAAGTAAATATTAAACCTAATCAAATACATTATAAAGAATTACTGAATAAAGGTATAGAATATATAGAAATAAGATCATTAGATGTAAATCCTTTTTCTTCTATAGGAATAAATAAAATACAGATGCATTTTTTAGAAATATTTATCATATGGTGTATGATAGGAAGTTCCAAAAAAATGAATCAAACAGAACTAAATATTTCGAATGAAAATTGGAATCGTATTATATTAGAAGGTAGAAAACCTAAACAAATTATAAAATTTAAAAAAAATAAAACAATTTATTTAAAAAATGTTATGAATCACATAATAAAAGATCTATATGAAATAGCAGAAATATTAGATGACAAATCAAAAAATAAATCTTATACAAAATCTTGCAATAATGTATATGAATTAATTAAATATCCAGAATTAACTTACTCTAATATTACTCTCAAAAAAAATCTAAAATATGGAATGAAAGAAAGCGGTTTAATGTTAGCAGAAAAATATTTTAATAAATTTAAAAATAAATCAATGAAAATTTTAAAATATGAAGATTTTATAAAAGAAATAAAATATTCAAATAAACTAAAAAAAGAAATAGAAAATCAAGAAAAAATCAATTAATTAAAAAAACAAATTTATTATAAATAGAAATTTATTTAAATTAATTGCATAAAAATATTTTTATACAATAAAATTATATCTAAATTTAAATTAAACTACATAAATCAATATACAAATATATTGATTTAATACATTAAAAAATAAAATTTCATACAAATTAACTAAGAAAATAAAATATATTTATACAATTAAACTTTAATATAAAAATATTATTTAGTTGTATACTATACATAATCAGTGAATTTTATTAATAACTATATTATTATATTAAAATAATTTATTAATAAAATTGATTAAATAATGTATATAAAACTAGTTATATTAATTATTATAATGTCTATATCATCTGTTTCAGCATTTGAATTAAAAAAAAATAAAAAAAATTTTTATCAAGCAAAAATTTTAGCAAGTAAAATAGAAAAAAAAGCTCCTGGAACTTTTTATTGTGGTTGTAAAATTATATGGAATAATAAAAAAGGAATACCAGATTTAAATTCATGTGGATATAAAATACGAAAAAATAAAGTGAGAGCAAATAGAATTGAATGGGAACATGTAGTTCCAGCATCACAATTTGGAAATAAAAGAATTTGCTGGAAAATAGGAGGACGTAGTCAATGCGATAAAGATTCAGGATATCAAAAAATAGAAACAGATTTGCATAATTTAAGACCTGCTATAGGAGAAATTAATGGAGATAGGTCTAATTTTTTATTCGAATTAATAAGAAATAAAAAATTGGTAAATCAGTATGGAAAATGTAGCGTGAAAATTGATTTCAAAAATAAGATTATAGAACCTCCAGAAATAGCTAGAGGAGCTATAGCTAGAACTTATTTTTACATGAGAGATAAATATAAAATTAAATTATCAGATAAACAATCGTATATTATGAGCATATGGAATAAAAAATATAAAGTTAGTTTATGGGAGTGTAAAAGAAATAATTTAATTTCAAAATATCAAGGAAATTATAATTTTTATATAACAAATCAATGCAAATAATTTTTTATTAAAATGAAAATTTATAGAATATATTTAAAAAATAATAACATAAAGATTAATAAAAAAATCGTAATAAATAATATAAAACAAGTACATTATTTAAATAAAGTAGTAAGAATCAAACATAACGACTTAATAGAAATATTTAATAATAGTAAATATGTGTATCATGCAAAAATTATAAATTTAAAAAAAAACAATATACATATGAAAATAATAAAAATAATAGAAACAAAAAAAGAATCTTTCTTACAATTACATTTAGGACAAGTTATATCTAAAAAACAAAATATGGATTTTACTATACAAAAATCTGTAGAATTAGGAGTAAAAACTATTACTCCATTAATTTCAGAAAAATGTTATAAAAAATACAAAAATGATGTATATGAAAAAAAAATAACACGATGGAAAAAAATAGCTGAATCTGCATGCTGCCAATGTCAAAGAAATATATTACCGAAAATTAATAACATAACTGAATTAAAAAAGTGGTGTATAGAACAAACTAAATCACTAAAAATATTTTTTAACCCTTATAGTTCTATAAGTATTAAAAAACTACCAAAAAAACATATAAAAAATATAAGATTATTAATAGGATCAGAACATGGTTTTAGTAGTATAGAAATAGAATTATTAAAAAAAAATAAATTTTATGATATTTTGTTAGGGCCAAGAATATTAAGAACCGAAACTGCTTCAATTACAGCTATTAGTATTTTACAATTCAAATATGGAGATATTTAAAATTTTAAAAAATCCATAGTTTACTAGGAGTTAAAACATAAGGTAAACGAATATCCCAATCATAAACCGGAAAATTATCAACTAATTGAAAATCATAAGCTAAACCAATAGGTATAATATTATATAAGTTATAATTATATAATAATCGGTCATAAAATCCTTGACCGAAACCTAATCTATTACCTTTTTTATTAAAAGCAACCAATGGAACAAAAATAATTTTGAGCTGAAAAATATCTATAGAAGCATTTCTTTCATAAAAAGGTTCTTTTATATTAAATTTATTTATTAATAATTTAGCATTACTATAATAACGCACAAAGATAATTTTTTTTTCTTTAAAAGAAGATATTTTAGGAACGTAAACATTGTTACTATTTGATAATAAATTTTTAATTAAATTAAAAGTATCAATTTCACCGTCAAAAGATAAAAAAATACCAACATTAAAATTTGATTTTACTATTCCGTAACTAAAAATATGATTAGATATTTCTTTACTAAAAAAAATTCTCTGTTTTTTAGTTATATTATTTCTTAGATGTCTAATATAATTTCTTATATTTTTGGATGATTTATCTTTAATAAACATATTGATTAATACTATTTTAATATTTTTATTAATTGATTATTTTCTCATGGTTTTTATACCACTATTTGTACCTATTAGAGCAATATCCGCTGTTCGATTAGCAAATATACCAACGGTTACAACACCAGGTAATGAATTAATAAAATTTTCCATATTTAAAGGATTTGAAATATCTAAATTATGAACATCAATAATAATATTATTATTTTCTGTAACTATATTTTGTCTAAGAACAGGTATTCCTCCTAATTTTATTATTTCTTTAGATATATAATTATAAGATAAAGGAATAATTTCTATCGGTACAGGAAATTTTCCTAAATATTCTACTTTTTTAGATTCATCAACTATACAAATAAATTTATTAGCAAAATTAGAAATTATTTTTTCTTTAGTAAGAGCTCCTCCTCCACCTTTAATCATTTCTAAATTAGAATTAATTTCATCCGCACTATCTATATATAATACTAAAGAACTAATTTGATTTAAATCAAATACTTTGATACCTTCCCGTTTTAAATATGTAGTAGAAATAACTGAACTAGAAACTGTACCTTTTATAATATGTTTTATTGATTTTAAAGCGTGTGTTATAAAGTTAATTATTGTAGTGCCAGTTCCTATTCCTATAATAGATCCAGGAGGAATAAAATCAATAACTGCATAACCTACAGATTTTTTTAACTGATCCTGATTCATAATAAAACTCATTATATAATAAAAAAATTGGTATAATTGAAGTCAAAGTATTACAAGATAAAAATCTTTAACAAATAAATATTTTTTATGTATATTTTATAAAATTTAAATGAGGGGAAAAATAAACTTAATTATATAAAAATAACTGATGCAATTTATTGCAACTCTGGGGTACCTGGATTCGAACCAGGGATGCCGGTATCAAAAACCGGTGCCTTATCCTCTTGGCTATACCCCAAAAAAAAATAATAATAAATAACATTTTACATTTTTACGGGAGACGAGACTTGAACTCGTAAACCTTTCGGTGCCAGAACCTAAATCTGGTGCGTCTGCCAATTTCGCCACTCCCGCAAAAAAGATTGTATTTTACATGAGTATATATAATAATTAATGTTAGTTGTTTAATTGTGGCTATGATGGGATTTGAACCCATGACCTCAGCGTTATGAGTGCTGCGCTCTAAACCAACTGAGCTACATAGCCTTTATTAATTTTTATTTACTGTTAAAATAAAAATTAATTATAACAACAAAAAAATTAAAAATAAACATATTACTTATGATAACCGTAAATTATATTTTATACAATAGTAAATTTATAAAATGTATATAAAATAACAAATAAAAAATAAAATGTACTAATTATTCAAATTGTTGGTATCAAAATGAAAAAAAATAATCATAAAATAAATTTCATTAATCATATAATAAATAAAGATTTTGAAAAAAATAAAAAAATAAAAGTACGTACTAGATTTCCTCCCGAACCAAACGGATATCTGCATTTAGGTCATGCAAAATCTATATGTTTAAATTTTGGAATTGCAAAATATTATAATGGAACATGTAATTTGAGATTAGATGATACTAATCCTGAAAAAGAAAATAAAAATTATGTAGAATCTATAAAAAATGATGTTAAATGGCTAGGTTTCAAATGGCATGGTAAGGAGCATTACGCATCAGAATATTTTAATAAAATATATCAATATGCAATTGAATTAATCAAGAAAGGATTGGCATATGTTGATAGAATGTCAAAAAAAGAAATAAAAATACACCGTGGAACATTAAACACAAAAGGTAAAAATAGTATATATAGAACACAATCTGTAAAAGAAAACTTATTTCTATTCAAACAAATGAGAAAAGGTAGGTTTAAAGAAGGAAGTATGTGTTTAAGAGCAAAAATCAATATGAGTTCTTCATATATAATAATGAGAGATCCTGTATTATATAGAATTAAATTTGTTAGACATCATAAAACTGAAAAAAAATGGTGTATATTTCCTATGTATGATTTTACTCATTGTATATCCGATGCTATTGAAAAAATAACACACTCTTTATGTACTTTAGAATTTGAAAATAATAGGCGTTTATACAATTGGATATTAAAAAATATCAATATAAATTTTTATCCAAAACAATATGAATTCTCAAAATTAAATTTAGAATACAATATTTTATCTAAAAGAAAAATAAAAAAAATAATAGAAAAAAAAATAATTAAAGGGTGGGATGATCCTAGAATTATGACTATTATTGGTTTAAAAAGAAGAGGATATACAGCATCTTCTATAAGAGAATTTTGTAATAGAATTGGTGTTAGCAAAAAAAATAATTTAATAGAAATATGCGCTTTAGAAGCATGCATATCTGAAGAATTAAATAAAAATGCTAATAGAATTATGGCTATATTAAATCCTATAAAAATTATTATAGAAAACTTACATGAAAGTTATAAAGAAAATATATTACTTAAAAACCATCCAAAAAATATAAACATGGGAACAAGAAAAGCAATATTTAGCAAGGAAATATATATAGATAAAAAAGATTTTTGTGAAAACTCACATCCCGGATATAAAAGACTATCATTAGGCAAAGAAGTTAGACTGAGATATGCATATATAATTAAAGCAACAAAAGTAGAAAAAGATAATAAAGGCAATATAAAAAATATTTTTTGTGTATGTGATTTAAACACATTAGGTAAAAATCCTACAGATAGAAAAATTAAAGGAGTTATACATTGGATTTCAGCTTTAAATGCAATAAAAGCTAAATTTAATTTATATAATTATCTTTTTTTAATTAAAAATCCAGAATTAGAAAAAAATTTTTTAAATTTTATTAATCCAAAATCTTTAGTTATTCAATACGGATTAATAGAAAAATGGAGCAAAAAAATAAAACCAGGATCTAATTATCAATTTGAAAGAGAAGGTTATTTTTCAGCAGATTATAAAGAATTTACAAACAAAAACTTGGTATTCAATCGTATTATTAAGTTAAATAGATAAAATTTGATAAATATTAATTAAATAAAATAGATAAAAAGGTTTAAAAAATAAAATAAACAAGATATTCTTAAAAAAATTATAAATATTTTAAATCAAATTTATGTAACAAAAAATTATATTTTTTATATTATTACTAATAAAAAATTTTTAATTATTAGTAATTTATCTTTTAAAAATCTAAACCTCTGGTGTAATAATGACCACACATTATATTTTTATAACAGGTGGAGTAGTTTCATCTTTAGGTAAGGGTATAGTAGCAGCTTCATTAGCTGCAATTCTAGAAAATAGAAAATTAAATATTAGTATAATAAAACTTGATCCATATATTAATGTAGATCCAGGGACAATTAGTCCAACTCAACATGGAGAAGTATTTGTAACAGAAGATGGAGCTGAAACAGACTTAGATCTAGGTCATTATGAACGTTTTATTGATACTAAAATGACAAAGAAAAATAATTTTACTACTGGAAGTGTATACTCTGAAGTGTTAAATAAAGAAAGAAAAGGAGATTATTTAGGATCAACTATTCAGGTAATACCTCACATAACTAACGAAATCAAAAGAAAAATCATTGATGGAAGCATAGGTAGAGACATAGTATTAGTAGAAATAGGAGGAACAGTAGGAGATATAGAATCGCTCCCATTTCTAGAAGCAATACGTCAAATGTCAGCAGATATAGGCAGAAAAAATATCGTATATATACACTTAACATTAGTTCCTTATATTGAAACAACAAAAGAAATAAAAACTAAACCAACTCAACACTCTGTAAAACAACTATTATCAATAGGAATACAACCAGATATAATAATATGTCGCTCAAAGTATATAGTTCCAATTCATGAAAAAGAGAAAATTGCTTTATTTTGTAATGTTTCTAAAAAAGCTGTAATTTCACTTCAAGATGTAAAGTCAATATATAAAATACCTATTTTATTACAACACCAAGGGCTAGATAGTTACATATGCAATTATTTTAAATTAAAAGTTCCATTAGCAAAATTAAATGAATGGAAAAAAATAATACAAGAACAAAACAATTTTGATAAAAAAGTTATTATTGGTATAATAGGAAAGTATGTTTCTTTGCCAGATGCTTATAAATCAATTATAGAAGCACTAAAACATGGAGGATTAAAAACACAAATAAGTGTACAAATAAAGTTAATAGATGCTGAAATAATAGAAAAAAAAGGACAAAATATATTAAAAAATCTAAATGGCATTTTAATACCAGGAGGTTTTGGTAATAGAGGAATAAAAGGTAAAATAACTGCTGCGCGCTATGCTAGAGAAAATCTTATTCCCTATTTTGGAATATGTTTAGGTATGCAAATAGCATTAATAGAATTTTCTCGTAATGTTGCAGGATTAAAAGAAGCTAATTCTACAGAATTTGATCCTAATTGTAAATACCCTGTTATAACATTAATACCTAATTCGACAAAAATAAAAAAAATAAAAAATAATAAAAAAAATCAAAAACAAAAAGAAATTAATTTAGGCGGAACTATGAGATTAGGAAATTATACATGTAAATTAATTAAAAATTGTTTATCTAGTAAGATATATAAAAAAAAATATATAATAGAAAGACATCGACATAGATATGAAATAAATAATAAACTAATAGAAAAAATAAAAAAATTTGGCTTAATAATTGCTGGAAAATCTAAAAACGCTAGCTTTATTGAAATTATTGAAATACCATTTCATCCTTGGTTTTTAGGATGCCAATTTCACCCAGAATTTACTTCGAATCCAAAAAAAGGTCATCCTTTATTTATTAGTTTTATAAAAGCAGCAAGCAAAAGTTATATAAATTAAACAAAAATAAGGATAATAATATGTCAAAAATTACAAAAATAATAGGAAGAGAGATAATTGATTCTAGAGGTAATCCGACAATAGAATCAGAAGTTCATTTAAAAGATGGAAGTATAGGAATAGCATCTGTACCTTCAGGAGCTTCTAAAGGAAGTCGTGAAGCAATGGAACTAAGAGATAGTGAAAATCCATATCGTTATCATGGAAAAGGAGTACAAAAATCTGTTAGTTATATAAATAAAGAAATACAACAATCTCTAAAAAATAAATGTGCTGAAAATCAACAAAATATTGATAACATAATGATTCAATTAGATGGAACTGAAAATAAATCTAGATTAGGTGCTAATACTATCTTAGCAGTTTCTTTAGCAGTAGCAAAATCAGCTTCAATATCTAAAAAAATACCTTTTTATCAACATATATCAGAAATTAATGAAACACCAGGAACATTTTCAATTCCATTACCAATGATGAATTTAATTAATGGAGGAGCTCATGCAAATAATAATATTGATATACAAGAATTTATGATAAAACCAATAAAACAAATAAATATTAAAGAATCTATAAGAATGGGTTCGGAAATATTTTACACTCTTGGAAAAATTTTAAAAGAAAATAATCTAAATACAGCAGTAGGAGATGAAGGAGGATATGCCCCAAATCTAAAATCTAATAACCAAGCTATAGAAATATTGCTTAGTGCAATTAAAGAATCAGGATATATAATAGGAAAAGATGTGACATTGGCAATAGATTGCGCTGCATCAGAAATATACAATAAAAAAACATTAAAATATAAATTAAAAGGAGAAAATAAAGAATTTTCATCAAAAGAATTTACGAACTATCTAAAACAACTAACAGAAAAATATCATATAACTTCTATAGAAGATGGATTACATGAATCTGACTGGAACGGATTTAAGTATCAGACTAAATTAATGGGTAAAAAAATTCAAATAGTAGGAGATGACCTTTTCGTAACTAACACTAAAATTTTAAAGAGAGGAATAAAAGAAAATGTGGCTAATGCTATTTTAATTAAATTAAATCAAATAGGATCGCTAACAGAAACATTAATGACTATAAAAATGGCAAAACAGGCGAATTATAAAGTAATTATTTCACATAGATCCGGAGAAACAGAAGACGTGACAATATCTGATTTAGCTGTTGGAACTTCTGCGGGACAAATAAAAACTGGATCTCTAAGCAGATCAGAAAGAACTGCTAAATATAATCAACTAATTAGAATAGAAGAAAAAATAACAAATACTATCATTTAACAAAATTATTGATTAAATCATTAAAATAACGGGTATTTAATAAACTCGTTATTTTTTAAAAAATTATATTTTTTGAACTAATGTTATTGCATGACATGCAATTCCTTCTGTTCTACCTACAAAACCTAATTTTTCTGTAGTTGTAGATTTAATGCTAATATTTTTATATGAACAAGATAAATCTTTAGAAATATTAATCCGCATATCTTTTATATAAGGTGTCATTATAGGATATTCTGCAATAATTGTCATATCTGTGTTGGAAATACAATATCCTATATTTTTAACTTTATCATAAGCTTTACGTAATAAGATACGACTATCAATATTCTTATAAATTTTTTTAGTGCTAGAAAAAAACAATCCTATATCACCTAATGATACTGATCCTAATAAAGAATCTATTAAACAATGCAATAGTACATCACCATCGGAATGAGCAATTAAACATTTAGTATGAGGTATTATCACACCTCCCATAATAAAACTAGTTTTTTTTTCTGTACTACTAAAAGCATGAACATCAAAACCACTTCCAATACGCATAATTATCAATAACCTCTTAAATATATACTGAATTTAAATAATAATTAATTAATTTTAAATCTTCAGGAAAAGTAAGTTTAATATTTTGATTAGATCCTAATACCATCTTAGGATAATATCCACATAATTCTAAAGCAGATGATTCATCAGTAATTTTAATACCTTTTCTTAATATATATTTTAAACAATTAAATATTAATTTAAATGGAAAAATTTGAGGCGTCAATGAAAGAAATAAACTATCCCGATTAACTGTATGAGAAATATATTTATTATATTTTATAAATTTTATAGTATCTTTAATTTTATTAGTCAATATTCCGCCAACACTACTTGTATTAACTAAGTCTATTATTTTATTAAGATCTTTATATTGTAAACAGGGTCTAACTGCATCATGAATTAGTACCCATTCAGCATTTTTTACAAAAGATAATCCTAGAAATACAGAACTACAACGATTTATACCACCCCTAGTTACAAAAATACGTTTATTTAAATAAATAGGTAAGTTACAAAAATAATTATCTTTTTTATGTAAAACAATTATTATTTTTATAATTCTAGAATCTTTCAGTAAAGTAGAAATAGAATGTTCAATTATTGTGCGTTTATTGATAACTAAATACTGTTTAGGAAAATTTAATAACATTCTTTTTCCTATACCAGCAGCAGGTATAACAGCAACAATATTATTTTTTTTTAACTTCATAGTTAACTTATACAATGTAAAATTAAAAATTAGTAATAAATATTAATTTAATGTAATAATTCTTGAATTAATCTATAAAAAATCTCATGATTTTTTAATTATTCCTAATTTACTAAGAGCTATACCTTTTATAGATTCTAATGTATTATTATTTATATATTCTATTTCTTTTAAAATTTTCTTATTATTTATTCTTGCTTTAATATTATTTTTTTTTATTTTAATAAAAGTTTTATATATAAAAAAGTAATCACAAAAACCATTTTTACCAAACCAAAAAGAATATTGCAACCAAAATAATAAAATAAATAATATAAAAGTAATTTTGTCTATTTTAAAAAATTTATTTAAATTTATAGATAACATTTATATATTATATAACCTTTAAAATATAAAAAATTAATAAAATTTAATAATTACATAAGATAATAATTAAAATAAGTTTAATTAAAATTAAAAATAAATTATTAAAATAAAAATATAAATTTATTTTTATAAAAAATTTAATACAACAATATAAATATCAATTTTAATATAATTAAAATCATAAAACAATACAATAATTATTAAATTAATAACATAAAACATGTTATTTTAATATTACATAAAAAGTTAGATCAATACAATTATTGATTATATCACACAGGAAAAGATTATATGATTAGTAAAAAGATATTAATATTAATAGATGGATCATACTATTTATATCGTTCTTATTATGCTTTAAAAAATCTTAAAAACGAAAAAGGAGAGCAATCTGGAGCTATATATGGTGTTATAAATTTAATAATAAATTTAATTAAAAAATACAAAACAAAAAATATTGCAATAATTTTTGATTATAAAAAAAAAACTTTAGAAATAAAATCTTTGCAGAATACAAAGCTAATAGAAAAATAATGCCAGAAAATTTAAAAAATCAAATAGCTCCTTTAATAAAAATAATTAAAGCAATAGGAATACCGTTTATATCTATTAAAAATGTAGAGTCTGATGATGTTATTGGAACTTTATGCAAACAAGCAGAAAAAGATAATAGAAAAGTAATAATAGTTACGAGCGATAAAGATATGGCTCAATTAGTTACAAAAAATATTAATATTATTAATGATAATATTGATTATATTATGGGCATTAAAGAAATAAAGAAAAAATATGGAGTATATCCTAAAAATATAATAGATTTATTAGCGTTAACAGGAGACAAATCAGATAATATTCCAGGAATTAAAGGAATTGGTCCAAAAACAGCAATAAAACTTATAGAAGAAATAGGTGATTTAACATTAATTTATAAAAACTTAAAAAAAATATTAACAATTAAAATACGTGGAGCTAAAAATATTATAAAAAAACTAAATAAAGATAAAAAAAATGCTTTAATATCTTATAAATTAGTAAAAATAAAATTAAATGTAAAATTACAAATTTCTCTTGAAAATATAAAAATAAAAAATACAAAAATAAAAACAGTATTAAATTTATTTAAATATTACAATTTTAATAAATGGATAAAACAAATAGAATTAAATACATGGAATTTAAAAACAGATAATAAATTGAATATTGATAAAAAAGAAAAAAAAAATAAAATAAAACAAAAATTTGTATATTTAAATAAAGAAAATTTAGAAAATAATATAAATATTATAAATAATTACAGTATGATTTCAATATATTTTGAAATTAAAGATATAAAAAATGTATGTAACAATATTAATATAAGAAACATTTTTATATCAACATCTAAAAAAACTACATATATTATTAATATAGAAGAAATTCATCAAATAAATAACAAAAAAACATTTGATAAAAATTATATATTTTTAAAATTAAAAAATATTTTAGAAAATAATTTAATAAATAAAATTCACTATAATTTAAAATTAAATTTAATAATTTTTAAAAAATATAATATAAAATTAAGAGGAAAAAATTTTGATATTATACTAGAATCTTATTTACTAAAAAACACAATAAAAAATCATGATAAGATTGAAATTCTGACAGAAAAATGGATACAATTAAAAAATAATACATATAGCAATATAAAAAATAAAATTACAAAAAACATTATAGAAGAAAATCAAAAATCTATAATTATATTCATGTTACATGTAATAATGTACAAAAAAATTAAAAAAAATAAAAAAATAAAAAATCTATTATTAAATTTAGACATACCTTTATTAAAAGTAATTTTAAGAATTGAAAAAAATGGGGTATTAATAAACAAAAATGTGCTAATAAAACATGCAGAAAAAATAAAAATAAGATTAAAAGAAATAAATAAAAAAGTAAAAACACTAACAGGAAAAAATTTCAATATTTTATCTACAAATCAGTTAAAAAATATATTATTTAATGATGAACAAAAAAAAAAATTATCAACTAGTAAATTAACATTGAAAAATTTGTTTAAAAATAATCCATTAATTACTTTAATATTAGAATATCGAAAATTATATAAAATAAAATCTGTATACTGCGACAATTTAATAAAATTGATTAATAATATTACAAAAAGAATACATACTTGTTATAATCAAGTAAAAACAACCACAGGAAGATTAACTTCTACAAATCCTAATCTGCAAAACATACCAATAAAAAGCAAAGAAGGAAAAATAGTAAGACAAGCATTTATATCTAATAAAAATAATATATTAGTATCAGTAGATTACTCACAAATAGAACTAAGAATTATAGCACACTTCTCAAAGGATAAAAAACTTCTATTATACTTTAAAAAAAATAAAGATATTCATATAGAAACAGCTAAAAAAATATTTAATATTAAATCAACAGAAATAACAAAAGATCAAAGACAGATAGCTAAAACCATAAATTTTGCATTAATTTATGGAATGAAACCTTTTGGACTATCAAAAATATTAAATATAAACATAATAGAAGCTGAAAATTATATAAAAATTTTTTTTAAAAAATATAAAGGAGTATATAATTATATAAAACAAAATTTAGAATTTGCAAAAAAAAATAAATATGTTTTAACATTGTTTGGAAGAATTTTACATGTTAAAGATATCAATTCTTTGAATAATAATAAAAAAAAATCATCTGAAAGATTGGCAATAAATGGACCTATACAAGGTACAGTAGCAGATATTATCAAATATTCTATGATTAAAATAGACCAATGGATTAATAAAAATAAAATACAAAAAAATATAAAAATGATAATGCAAATACATGATGAATTGATATTTGAAATTAATAAAAATAATATTTATAAATATTGTGAAAAAATTAAAAAAATAATGGAAAATAATAAAAAACTAACTGTACCAATTAATATAAATATAAAAACTGGAAAAAATTTACTAGAAATGAAACTAATAAAAATATTAAAATAAAAATATTAGTATCTAATTAATACCTTAATTAGTAAATTAAAAATATATTAATTAATTTTTATATTAAATTTAATTTTTAGACCATAAATCTAACATATTAGATAATTTTTTAACACTATCTTTGTTAAAAATTGAAAATAATTCAACTGTTATTGTATTGTTATAATCTTGAAATATAATATGTTTTATCTGAATTAAAACTTTTTTTTGTAAGCTAAATGATATTTTGTCAGATTTAGTCAATAAAATTAAAACTTGTATTTTATTTAAAAATGCTAGTTTAATAACTTCTTGATCTATTTTTTTCATAGGATGACGAATATCCATAAAAACAACTATACCCTGTAAAATAGTACTTGTATTTAAATATCTAAATACTACATTTTTGAAATTTGAATTAATTAAATAAGAATATTTAACATATCCATAACCAGGAAAATCTAATAAATAAAATCCTTTAAATACTTCAAAAAAATTAACTAGTTTAGTACAACCTGGAACTTTACTAGTACGTGATAATTTTTTTTGATTAGTTAGAAAATTTAAAGCACTAGATTTTCCAGAGTTAGAATAACCTAAAAATGCTACTTCAATTCCTGAATTTATATTTTTATAAGTTATATTAGGTTCGCTTTTTAAAAATCTAGTTTGGTGATAATTATATTTTGACAATTATTATATCCATAATTTTTAGAAAATTATAAAAATTAAATTATTTAATATTTTACATGATAAAATAAATTAAATAAAGTTATTAAAATTAATAAATAATAAAAATATTAAAAGTTTAATAGAGAGGTAAATAAAATTAAACAATGATTAAAAGAATTAGAAACATAGCTGTGATAGCTCATATTGATCATGGAAAAACTACTTTAATAGAAAAAATATTAGAACAGTCAGATACTTTTAAAAAAACACATAAAACAATTAATAAGATAATGGATTCTAATGTAATAGAAAAAGAAAGAGGAATTACTATATTAGCTAAAAATACCTCAATTACATGGAATAATCATACTATAAATATAATAGATACTCCTGGTCATGCAGATTTTAGCGGTGAAGTGGAAAGAATTATTTCTATGGTAGATTCAGTTCTTTTAATTGTAGATGCATTAGAAGGTCCTATGCCTCAAACTAGATTTGTTACAAAAAAAGCATTTGAAAACAACATAAAACCAATTGTAGTAATAAACAAAATAGATAGAAAAGATGCTAGGCCTGATTGGGTGATAAATGAAATTTTTGATTTGTTTATAAACTTAAACGCAACAGATGACCAGCTAGATTTTAAAGTAGTATATACTTCAGCATTACTAGGATCATCAGGAACTGAAATAAATAAAATCAAAAATAATATGGATGCTTTATATAATAGCATAATTAAATATGCTCCTTATCCTAAAGTAAAATTAAACGGTCATTTTCAAATGCAAATTTCACAATTAGATTATGATAATTATTTAGGAATTGTAGGTATAGGTAAAATTAATAGAGGGATAGTTAAAACAAATCAACAAGTTGCAATTATAAATAGTAAAAATGAAATTAAATACGGAAAAATAAATAAAGTTTTAAAATATCAAGGAATAAATAAATTTGAAAGTGAATCAGCAAAAGCAGGAGATATTATCGCTATTACTGGTTTAAATAATATCAAAATTTCTAATACAATATGTGATTATAAAAACATAGAAATAATGAAAGAAATAAAGATTGAAAAACCTACTGTAACAATGTTTTTTGGAGTTAATACATCACCTTTCTCAGGTAAAGAAGGTAAATATATTACATCTAGAAAAATATTAGAAAGATTAAAAAAAGAAACTATAAATAATATAGCTTTAAAAGTAGAAGAAACTAAAAAAAATAACGTTTTTAGCGTATCAGGTAGAGGAGAATTACATATTTCAATATTAATAGAAAATATGAGGAGAGAAGGATTTGAATTAGAAATTTCTAGACCAAAAGTAATATTGAGAAAGATCAATAATATTATAAAAGAACCATTTGAAGATGTATTAATAGAAATAAAAGAAAAACATCAAGGAATAATTATGAAAATAATGGGAGAAAGAAAAAATGATCTAAAAAGTATAAATAAATCAGAAAATAAAGATAGAGTACGTATGCACTATACAGCAACAAGTAGATCTTTGATAGGATTTAGATCAGAATTTATAAATATAACATCTGGAACAGGAGTATTATACTCGTCTTTTAGTCACTATGATAACTTACAAAACTATAATAAAAAACAAAGAGAAAACGGAGTATTAATTTCTAATAAAGAAGGAACATCTATTGGATTTGCTTTATTTAATTTACAAAATAGAGGAAAGCTCTTTATAGGACCAGGAGAAAAAGTTTATGAAGGTCAAATTATTGGAATACATAATAGAAATAATGATTTAACTGTAAATTGTTTACTTGCAAAAAAACTTACTAATATGAGAGCATCAGGTTCTGATGAAGCTATTAATCTAACAACACCAATTAGAATGAGCTTAGAGGAGTCATTATCATTTATAAATGATGATGAATTGATAGAAGTAACACCTAAGAATATTCGTTTACGAAAAAAATATTTGACTATAAATGCAAGAAAAAAAACAAGTAAATATATTAAATAATTTTAATTAAAACTTATAATAAAAAGGTAAGTAATATAATTCAAAATTTATTAAATTATAATTAATAATAAAAATTATATTACTTACTAAAAACACTAAAAATGTATAAATTATCAACAATAATTAATTCATTATAATTACTTAGATAATAAATATAAAAATAATAAATAATTAATTATTTAAAAGTTCATTAATTAAAAGTTTATATTTAATTTTCTGGCGATTAGTAGATAAACGTTCTGCGCAAATAATATTTCTTAAATTAATTATAGATGAATTAAAATTATCATTTATGATTAAATAATCATATTCAACATAATGATTCATTTCTAAAACAGATTTAGACATACGTTTTTTAATAATATTATTACTATCTTGAGAACGAAATAATAATCTATTATACAATTCACTTTTTGAAGGAGGAAGCAAAAAAATACTCTTAGAATCAGGAATTTTATCTTTTATTTGTTTAGCTCCTTGCCAATCTATATCTAAAAAGATATCCATACCTTCTGATAAAACTTTATAAACATTTAATTTAGAAGTTCCGTAATAATTATTAAATACTTTAGCATATTCTAAAAATTGTTTTTTTTTAATCATATAAAAAAATTCTTCTTTAGATATAAAGTAATAATGTTGACCATTATTTTCACCTGGTCTAATTGTTCTAGTAGTATGCGAAATAGATACTTTAGTATCATAAATTAATTTTGTTTTTAACAAAGCATTAATTAAACTAGACTTACCAGCTCCACTAGGAGCCGAAATAATAAAAATTTTTCCTATAGACATAAAATTTAATTTATTTAATCATAAAAATATATTTGTATTTAAAAAATAATTATACATTTTAAAATATTTTTTTATTTAAATTTTATATAAAATTAAAAATAAAAATAATAAAAATTATAAAAATAATATATATTATATTATTTTCAATAAAATATTTGTTTTATAAATACGTAATTTAATATCATTAACTAAATTTTTATCTAATACTCCCTGAATTATAAAATATATATTACTTACTGTTATAATATTTAAAATTTTTCCTGCAATATACCATTTACCAAAAACTTGTTTTTCAATTAAATTACTATTAACATATAAATTATTATATTTTCCAAATAAACAATACAAAGATTTTTTATTAGATTTAGAAAAATTAATTTTAGAAATCATTTCCTGTCCAATATAACAACCTTTATCAAAACTTAAACCATGATTAGAAGCTAAATTTAAATTCTGAGGAAAAAACTTACCAATGATTTTATTATTTATGATAGGGAAATTAGATCTAATTAACAAACTTAAAAAGTAAGAATTATCATAAGAAACAATGTTTTTATTTAATTGCTGAATACGATTATTAAAGTTATCAACATGTATAATTATTAAAAAATGTTTAATAGGATATTTAAAACTTAAAACAAATATATCTTTATTGCATATTAATAAATTATTAAATTTATTAAACTTAATTTCAAAATTTTCTTCTAAGAAACTAACAGCTTTAAAACCTAAAACACCAATCAATACTAATTCAGAATTTTGTTCAATATTTAATCTAGAAAAAATGGAATATTTTTTTAATTCAAAAATTTGTTTATTAGTAATATTAGAAGGCTGAATATAATAAAAATCTTTTAAATATTTGAATATGTAAAAAACACTTAAAATCTTTCCTTTATTATTGCAATGAGCAGAAATTAAATAGTTATTTTTATTTAGTAATTTAATATCAATAGTAAATTGACTTTGCAGATAATTAAAACTATCAATACCACATATTTTAATTATTTTTAATTCATTCAATAAAAATAATTTTAACGGTACATCTTTTTTTAAAATAGTATTTAAATCAGAAAAAGTATCTAAAACCATAAAATGTCGCCTAGAAATATTTTTATATACAATAAATAGTATTAATTGTAAATAAATATATCATATTGTACAAAAACATATAAGTTTATATAAATAAAATAATATAAAATTAAAAAATATTATATAATTTTTAATATTTTATTCAAAAAAGAAAAATATAATATGAAAGATATATATATAATTAAAAATAAAATAAATTATATAAAAAAAAATATAAAAATAATAAAAAAAAATTTACAAATTAATAAAAAAAACAAACGATTAAAAAAAATAAATCAAGAATTAGCAACACCGCAAATTTGGAAAAATAATAAACTTTATGCAAAAAATTTAAATAAAGAAAAATATAATTTAGAAAAAATTATAAATAAAATTAACATAATACAAACAAGTATTAATGATATTAATGATATAATTATTTTTTCTTTAAAAGAAAAAGATAAATCTTTATTAAAAGAGACAGAAAAATTATTAAAAGATCTGGAAAAAAGAATAAAAAAAATTAAAATACAGCAAATGTTTTTTAAAAAAAATGATAAAAATAATTGTTATATAGATATTCAACCAGGATCAGGCGGAATAGAAGCTCAAGATTGGGCTAAAATGCTATTAAAAATGTATTTAAAATGGGCTGAAAATAAAAATTTTAAAAGTGAAATAATAGATATATTACCAGGAGAAATAGCTGGAATTAAATATGCTACATTAAAAATAGAAGGAAAATATGCTTTTGGATGGATGAGAACAGAAAACGGTATACATCGTTTAGTACGCAAAAGCCCATTTGATTCTACAGGAAAAAGACATACATCATTCAGTTCAATTTTTGTTTATCCTGATATAAATAATAAAGATATAAATATAGATTTTAATCTTTCTGATATCAGAATAGATGTATATAGAGCTTCAGGAGCAGGAGGTCAACATGTTAATAGAACAGAATCAGCTGTAAGAATAACCCATATACCAACTGGCATAGTAACTCAATGTCAAAATGATAGATCTCAACATAAGAATAAAGAAACAGCTATTAAACAAATGAAATCTAAATTATATAAATTAGAACTTATTAAAAAAAATATAGAAAAAAAAAATCTAGAAAAACAAAAATCAGATATTAGATGGGGTAATCAAATTAGATCTTACATATTAGACGATTCTAGAATTAAAGATATAAGAACTAATATAGAAAGCAGAAATATACAAGCAATACTAAATGGAGAATTAGATATATTCATATTAGAAAGTCTAAAATTAGAACTACAAAAGGATTATGAAAATGATAGAAAAAAAAATAAATAAAAACAATAATGAATTTCAAGTCAGGTTAAATAAATTACAAGATATAAAAAGAAAAGGTATAGCTTTTCCTAATAATTTTAAAACTAGTGATAATATTTATACAATAAAAAAAAAATATATATCTGAAAGTAATGAAAAATTAAAAAAAATAAATAAAAAATTTTGTATAGCAGGAAGAATAGTAAATCAAAGGAAAATAGGTCAAGTGACATTTCTTTCACTGCAAGATATAAATGGAACAATTCAGATATATATAAAAAAACAAGTAATAACCAAAAAAATTTATGATAAAGAAATAAAAAAATTAGATTTAGGAGATATAATTGGAGTTAAAGGTAAATTATTTAAAACTATAACTAAAGAACTTACTATCTATTGCGAAAAATTTCAACTTTTAACTAAATGTTTAAGATCTTTACCAGATAAATTTCATGGATTAGCTAATAAAGAAATAAAATATCGAAAAAGATATTTAGATCTTATAACTAATAGAAATATATGTAATATCTTTAAAAAAAGGTTTTTGATTATAAAATCAATTCGTAAATTTATGGATAATAATGATTTTATAGAAGTAGAAACTCCTATGATGCAAAATATTCCAGGAGGAGCTATAGCTAATCCTTTTATCACATATCATAAATCTTTAAATATAAATTTATATCTAAGAATATCACCAGAATTAAGTTTAAAACAATTAATTATAGGAGGATTTAATAAAATATTTGAAATAAATAGAAATTTTAGAAATGAAGGTTTATCTCTTCGTCATAATCCAGAGTTTACAATGATGGAATTATACATATCATATATCACATATGTTGAAATGATGCAATTTGCTGAAAATTTATTAAAATATTTAGTAAAAAAAATCTTTAAAAAAAATAAAATAAAATTTAAAGGATATAACATTGATTTTAGTAAAAAATTTCAAATATTAACAATGAAAGAGTCTATTTTAAAATTTTATCCAAAAATAAAAATAAATGACTTAAAAAATAAAAATGAAATTATAAAAATTGCTAATTATTTAGATATTAATGTAGAAAGTAACTTTACTAAAGAAAGAATTATATTGGAAATATTTGAAAAAAAAATAGAAAATAAATTAATAGAACCTACATTTATCACAGAATATTCATTAGAATCTTCTCCTCTTGCTAGAACAAATGATAACAATCCTAATGTAGCTGATAGATTTGAATTATTTATAGGAGGAATGGAAATAGGCAATGGTTTTTCAGAATTAAACGATTCTGAAGATCAAAGCAATAGATTCAAAAAACAATATATTGAAAAATATAAAAATAAAAATATAGAAAAACAATTCTACGATAAAGAATATATAAAAGCTCTTGAATATGGTCTGCCTCCTACTGCTGGTATGGGTATAGGTATAGATAGAATAGTTATGTTATTAACAAATAGCTATAATATAAAAGATGTTATATTATTTCCAATATTAAAACCAATAAAATAAAAACAAAAATGAAAGAAATAAATAAAAAAAAATTTATAAGTAATAATAAAATTATTAGTATAATGAAAAAGATAAAAAAACCTATATGGATATATAATGAAAAAAAAATATGTGAAAAAATTAAAGAACTAAGCAATTTTGATATAGTTAGATATGCACAAAAAGCATGTTCAAATATACATATATTATCTATAATGAAAGAAAATGGACTTAAAGTAGATGCAGTTTCTTTAGGTGAAATAGAAAGAGCTTTAGCTGCAGGTTACAGTACGCAAAACGAAGATATAGTTTTTACTTCTGATATTTTTGATATAAATACGCTAAAAAAAGTTTTAAAATTAAATATTACAGTTAATGTTGGTTCAATAGATATGATTCATCAAATAGGAGAAACATCACCAAATCATAATATTTGGATTAGAATTAACCCAAGATTTGGTCACGGACATAGCAAAAAAACCAATACTGGAGGAGAAAATAGCAAACATGGTATATGGTATATAAAAGAAGCTAAAGAAGCTATAAAAAAATATAAATTGAAATTAAAAGGTTTGCATATGCATATAGGTTCAGGAGTAGATTATAAGCACTTGAAAAAACTATGTCAATCAATGGTAGAACAGGTAAAATATTTAGATCAAGATATAAATTTAATATCAGCAGGAGGAGGATTACCTATTCCATATAAAAAAAATGATAAGTCTATCAACATAAAACACTACTTTAAATTATGGAATAATGCAAGAAAAGAAATAGAAAAATATTTAGGTCACAAAATAAAATTAGAAATAGAACCTGGGCGTTTTTTAGTAGCTGAGTCAGGTCTACTTATAACTCAAATTAGAGCAATAAAAAAAATAAAAAATAGAAGATTTATTTTAGTAGATGCAGGATTCAATGATTTAATGAGACCAATTATGTATGGAAGCTACCATCATATATCAATAATACCGCATAATAGTAGAAAAATAAAAAAAGATGAGTTAATTGAAACAGTAGTAGGAGGACCATTATGTGAATCAGGAGATATTTTCACACAAACAGAATTAGGAGATATTGAAACTCGTTTACTTCCAATTGCATATCCTGGAGATTATTTAATATTTTATGATACTGGAGCATATGGAGCTTCTATGTCATCAAATTATAATAGTAGACCATTAATTCCAGAATTTTTATTAAAAAAAAGTAATATATTATTTCAAATAAGAAGACCGCAAACTATAAAAGAATTATTAATGCTAGAAAGAATTAAAAAAATATTTTAGTAAAATTATAATGAATTTTTCTTTAAACTTTCAGTTATATAATTATGTTATTTTTTTAACTAAAAATATACCTATAAATTGGTATGGATTAATGTATATTTTTATATTTTTAATATATATAGTGTATGGAACTAAAAAATCAAACATTCCAAATTTTTTTTTAACAAAAAAAGAAATAGAAAATTTGTTATTTTATGGTTTTTTAGGTATGCTAGTAGGAGGTAGAATAGGATATATAATATTATATAATATAAAATTTTTTATTATTAATCCTATTTATATATTCAAAATATGGATGGGAGGCATGTCATTTCACGGAGGATTAATAGGAATATTAATCTCATTGTTATTTTTTTCTTATAGAACTAAAAAAAACTTCTTTTATATTTCTGATTTTATTACCCCATTAGCACCATTAGGAATTACTTTAGGAAGATTAGGCAATTTTATAAATGGAGAGTTATGGGGAAGAATATCAGTTAATAATAGTTTTTCAATATTATTTCCTAATTCAAAATATGTAGATCTAAAAGAAACAATAATCCATCCCCAATATAAAATATTTATAAATAAATTCGGGGTAATTCCTAGACACCCATCTCAATTATATGAACTTTTATTAGAAGGAATAATTTTATTTTTATTACTAAATAAAATGAATAAAAAAAATAAAAATCCGGGATACATATCTTCACTGTTTTTAATATTTTATGGAATACTAAGATTTATATGTGAATATTTTAGAGAACCTGATTATCAAATTAAATTTATAATAAATTATTTTACAATAGGTCAAATTTTATCTTTTCCAATGATTATATTAGGTATAGTAACTATTACAAAATGTTACATAAATTCATTCATTAAAAAATTAAAATAAAATGAAACAATATATAAAACTATTAAAAAAAATCATTAAACATGGAAAAAATAAAGACGATAGAACAGGTATAGGTACAAAATCAATTTTTGGCTATCAAATGAAATTCAATTTAAAAGAAGGTTTACCTATACTTACAACAAAAAAATGTCATATACCTTCTATTATTCATGAATTACTTTGGTTTTTAAGTGGAGATACAAATATAAAATATCTTCAAAAAAATAAAATCTCAATTTGGAATGAGTGGGCAGATAAAAATGGTAATTTAGGTCCTATATATGGTAAACAATGGAGAAAATGGACAAATAATGAAGGAAAAAACATAGATCAAATAGCTAATATAATAAAAGAAATAAAACATAACCCAAATTCGAGAAGAATAATAGTATCTTCATGGAATGTAGGAGAAATTGATAAAATGCTTTTACCTCCTTGCCATATAATATTTCAATTTTATGTTATAAACAGGAAATTAAGTTGTCAAGTATATCAAAGATCTTGTGATGTATTCTTGGGATTACCGTTCAATATAACTAGCTATTCAATATTACTATCTATGATAGCTCAACAATGTAATTTAAATATAGGAAAATTTATATGGACAGGAGGTGATGTACATTTATATAAAAACCATATAAATTTAGCAAAAATTCAAATTTCTAGAACTCCATCTAAATTACCTGAATTAATTATTAATAAAAAACCTTCTTCGATATTTAAATATAATTTTAATAACTTCGAAATAAAAGGATACAAACCACAATCTACAATTAAAGCAAAAGTAGCTATTTGAAAAAATTTAAAATAAAAATATATAAATAAAATAAAATATGAACAAAAAAATACATATAAAAACCTGGGGATGTCAAATGAACGAGTACGATTCATTAATTATCACCAGGACACTACAAAAAGATAAATATACTATAACAAAAGTAGCAGAAGAAGCAGATGTTTTAATTTTAAATACTTGCTCTATACGTGAAAAAGCACAAGAAAAATTATTTCACCAATTAGGTAGATGGAAAAAAATAAAAGAAAAAAAACCTAAATTAATAATTGCTGTAGGAGGTTGTGTAGCTGCACAAGAAGGTAAAAAAATTAAATTAAGAGCAAAATATATAGACATAATTTTTGGTCCTAGAACATTAAATTTATTACCTAATATGATTAAACAAATAAGTCAAAAAAATAATTTTGTAATAAATATAGATTCACCTAAAATAATTAAAAAATTTAATATCAATTTAAAAAAAATAAATAAAGGAATAAAAACATCAATTTCTATAATGGAGGGATGTAATAAATATTGTAGTTTTTGTATTGTACCACATACAAGAGGAACAGAAATTAGTAGACCTCATAATAGTATTATATCTGAAATATCAGAATTATCACATAATGGAACAAAAGAAATAACTTTATTAGGCCAAAATGTAAACGCTTATAGAGGAAAAAACGAACACGGAGAAAAATGTAATTTTGCTGATTTAATAAGACGTATATCTTTAATAAAAGAAATTAAACGTATAAGATTTATTACTAGTCATCCTGTAGAATTTAATGAGGAAATTATAAATTTATATAAAGAAATACCTAAGTTAGCTAGCTTCTTACATCTTCCTGTACAAAGCGGATCAGATAAAATACTTAAACTTATGAAAAGAAGACATACTATTAAAGAATATAAAAATATAATAAAAAAAATATTGAAATTTAGACCTAACATGCAATTTAGTTCTGATTTTATAATAGGATTTCCAGGAGAAACAGAATCAGATTTTAATAAAACATTAAAGTTAGTTAAAGAAATAAAATTTGATTTTAGTTTTAGTTTTATATATTCTCCTAGACCAGGAACTCTAGCATGTAATTTTGTAAATAATACAACATTAAACGAAAAGAAAAATAGACTTAATATATTACAGAAACAAATACTTAATCAAGGTAGAATATGGACTAAAAGTATGCTAAATACAAAACAAGAAGTTTTGGTTGAAGGATACACAAAACAAAAAAATAATGAGTTTTTTGGAACAACAGAAAATAATAGAACTATATATTTTAATAGCGATTATAATATAATAGGAAAATTAGTTATAGTAAAAATAAAAAATATTTACAAAAATAAAATTTTAGGAAAAATTATATAATCAAAAATAATTTTATGATACATATACTAAATACAAAAACAATGAAATTATAATGAAAAAAATTATTGTAAATGTACAAATAGCCTGTAAAAAAAAAATATACCAGAGAAAACAAAATTAATATACTGGATTAAATATATATTTAAAAAATTCAAAAAAAAAATAAATATAACAATAAGAGTTGTTAGTATAAAAGAAATAAAAAATTTAAATCAAAAATATAGAGGAAAAAATACACCTACAAATATATTATCTTTTCCTTTCATAAATCATCCTTATAAAAAATCATTGTTAATAGGTAATTTAATTATCTGTAATAAAATTATGCAAATTGAAGCAAAAAAGCAAAGAAAAGAAATAAATGAACATTGGGCACATATTATAATACATGGAGGATTACACTTAATGGGATATAATCATATAAAAAACAAAGAAGCAAATACTATGGAAAATTTAGAAATTAAAATTTTAAAAAAAATGGGTTATAAGAATCCATATATTAAATAATACATTACTAAATTAATTAAAAGAGAAACAAAAAAATATATGAACGATGATAGTTGTTCAAAAAAAACAGATAAATCCAATAGAAAAGGTTTTTTTTCTTTATTGTTACATCAAATATTCAATGAAGAACCAAAAAACTGCGAAGACTTATTAAAATTAATTCGTAATTCAGAACAAAAAGAATTAATAGATCATGACACAAGAGATATGATAGAAGGAGTATTACATATAACTAAAAAAAGAGTAAGAGAAATAATGATTCCAAGAACACAAATGGTTACATTAAAGTTAAATTTCAGTTTAAGTAAATGTTTAAATATAATCATAAAATCTGCTCATTCAAGATTTCCTGTAATAAGTGAAGATAAAGATCGTATAGAAGGTTTTTTAATTGCTAAAGATTTACTACAATTTATGCATAATGAAAAAAATTTTTTAATTAATAAAATATTAAGACCAGCAATTATAGTACCTGAAAGTAAATATGTTAATCAAATGTTGAAAGATTTTAAATCTAAAAGATATCATATGGCAATAGTTATAGATGAATTTGGAGCTTTATCAGGATTAGTAACGATAGAAGATATTTTAGAGTTAATTGTAGGAGAAATAGAAGATGAATATGATAAAAAAAATCAGGAAGATAAAAATATAAATCAGCTTAGTAAAAATACTTACAAGATAAAATCTTTAACTTTAATAAAAGATTTTAACGAGATATTTAATACTAATTTTAGTTATGAAGAAGTAGATACAATTGGGGGTTTAGTAATGCAAAAATTTGGAAGATTACCAAAAAAAGGAGAAAATATTAAAATTAATAAATATAATTTTAAAATTTCAATAGTAAATAGTCATCGTATAATACAAGTTGTTGTTATGATTCCTAAAGACATGCCTATTCCCAAAAAATTACTAGATATTTGATACTCATAATAATTTTAATAAAAAAATAAAAATGTTAATAAAAAGATAATAGTTATGTATTATAATTAAATAATATATAACTATTATCTTTAAAAATAAAAAAAAATGAAAAAAGAATATAATTTTAAATCTATAGAAAGCAATATCCAAAAATACTGGGAAGAAAATAAAATTTTTAAAGTCAAAGAAGAAAAAAATAGAAAAAAATTCTATTGTTTATCTATGTTACCTTATCCTTCTGGAAATTTACATATAGGTCATGTTAGAAATTACACAATAGGAGATGTAATATCAAGATTTTATCGAATGTTAGGGAAAAATGTTTTAAATCCTATAGGATGGGATGCTTTTGGATTACCAGCAGAAGAAGCAGCTATTAAAAATAATACATCAGCAAAAATATGGACTAAAAAAAATATTTCATATATGAAGAAACAATTAAAAAAATTAGGATTTTCATTTGATTGGAGTAGAGAAATAAATACATCTAAAAAAGAATATTTTATATGGGAGCAATGGTTTTTTATACAATTATATAAAAAAAAATTAGTTTATAAAAAAAAATCATTAGTAAATTGGTGTCCTACAGATAAAACTGTATTAGCAAATGAGCAAGTAATTAATAAAAGATGCTGGCGTTGTAATTCAGAAATAAAATTAAAAAATATGTATCAATGGTTTATAAAAATTACAAAATATGCTGAAGAATTATCAGATGATTTAAATAGTCTAAATGATTGGCCTAAGAAAGTTAAAAAAATGCAAAAAAACTGGATTGGAAAATCAAAAGGAATGGAAATAATATTCAATGTATATAATAAAAGTAGTAAAATATCAGTTTACACTACTAGAATAGAAACATTAATGGGAACAACATGTATATTATTATCTTATAAACATGATTTTGTAAAGAAATATTTAAATAAAAACTTAAATATTACCAATTTTATAAAATCTCATGATTTAGATAAAGATAAATATCTTTATAAAAAAAATGAAAAAATAGGAATAAATACTAATGAAATAGCTATAAATCCTATAAATCAAGAAAAAATACAAATATGGATTGTGAATTTTATTTACTCAGATTATGGAACAGGAGCAGCAATATGTGTTCCAGCTCACAATAAAAATGATCTTGAATTTGCATTAAAATATAATATACCTATAAAAAAAGTTTTATTAAAAAATGATAATAAAAATAAATTAAAAAAAACAGATGAAAGCATACTATGTAATTCAGGTGAATTCAATGGTTTAAGTATTACAAAAGCGAATAAAATAATTTCAGAAAAAATAATCAAAATGAATAAAGGAAAAAAAAGAATTTTTTTTAAACTTAAAGATTGGTGTATATCAAGACAAAGATATTGGGGAACACCTATTCCTATGGGTGTAATAGATAATAAAAAAATTACATATGTTCCTGAGAATAAATTACCAATAACTCTAAATACAAAATCTTATAATAAAAAAAAATTATGTAATAATAATATTATAATTAATGATAAAAAAAATATAATTTTAGAAAAAGATACATTTGATACATTTATAGCATCATCATGGTATTATGCTAGATATACATGCCCTAAATTCACAAAAGGTATGCTTAATCCTAAAAAAACAAGTTACTGGTTACCAGTTGATTTATATATAGGAGGAATTGAACACGCAATAATGCATTTACTATATTTTAGATTTTACCATAAATTAATGCGTGATTTTAAACTAGTAAAAGGAAATGAGCCTGTAAAAAAATTATTATGTCAAGGTATGGTATTATCTGATGCATTCTATTATACAACAAAAAAAGGAGAACAAAAATGGATTAAAAAAAATGATGCCTTAATAACATACAACAAATCAGGAAAAATAAAAAATGCATATTTAAAAAACACAAAACAAAAATTGATACATGTAGGAATGACTAAAATGTCTAAATCTAAAAACAATGGGGTAAATCCAAATGAAATAATAAAAAAATATGGCTCAGATACTTTACGTTTATTTGTAATTTTTGCAGCTCCAATAGAAAATAATTTAGAATGGAATGAAGCAGGAATAAGAGGTATGAGTAGATTTTTAAAAAAAATATGGAGAATAACATATAATTATATAAATCAAAAAATAGAAAAAAAAATTGAATGTAATAACAAAAAAAACGAAATAAAAGAAATAAATAAAATACAACAAAAATTACATGAAACTATTAAAAAAGTATCAGAAGATATAAAAAATAAAAATTCATTAAACACTGCTATATCTGCAATAATGAAATTTACTAACAAAATTAGTGAAATCAATTTAATTACAAATAAAAATAATTCATTAATTAAAGAATCAATAATATCAATTATAAAAATGTTATATCCTTTTGCTCCTCATTTTAGCTGTGCTCTATGGAAAGAAATACAAGGAAATTATAATATAGAAGATCATAAATGGCCTGTATTAAATAAAAAATTACTTGTTTGTAATAAATACTTAATTATCATACAAATAAATGGTAAAACTAGAAGAAAAATTAAAATAAATAAAAATTTTACTAAAGAAGACATTTTTAATAAAATTAAAAAAGATAAATTAGTAGATAAATATATTGAAAATAAGAAAATAAAAAAAATTATATTTATTCCTAAAAAAATTATAAATATTGTTATATATTAATAATATGTTCAAAGACAAAAAATATAAGATAATAGTATTAATTTTATTAATTAATATGTTTATGATATCTGGATGTGTATTAGAAGAAAATGCATTAATTAAAATAGATCCTATAATTAATATATTATTAGATGATAGCAGAATAAATGATAACTCTATTAAGGAAATAATAAGAGAAAAATTTAGTTATTATAATGTAAGTATATTAAATAAAACAAAAGAAAATAAAAACACGCCAGAATTAATTATTTTAGATATAAAAGAAAAAAAGAAATCCGATAACTTAAGCAATAAAAATAATTTATATGAATATTATATTCATATTAAAATAAATTATATTATCAATATAAATAATCAGTCATGTAAAAATAGTATTAAAATTGTAAAATCGTTTATAAGTTGTAGTAAATTTATATATGAAAAAGAAGAAATTTATGAAAATTTAAAGAAAACAATAAAAAAAGATGCTATAGAAAAATTAATACAAAAAATTTTAATTGAATATTTAATAAATAAAAATAATATTCAAAAATGTTATATAAATTAAGGCTTAAAATAAAATGACAAATTATATAAATAGCATAGAATTTTATAAAAACGCTTTTTTTAAAAAAAATTTTTATTTTTTAATAGGTAATGAAACTAAAGTTACGCAGGAAATCACAGAAAAAATAATTTTAAATTGTAACAAAAAAAATTTTAACAAAATTAAAAACTTCTATGTAGAAGATCATAAAATTTTTAATAAAATATTTTATAAAATTCATGAACAAGATTTTTTAGAAAAAAAACAAATTATAATAATCAAAACTGATATAAAGTCATTTAGCATAAAGATAAAAAAAAAATTCAACACTTAGTATCAATAAAAAATAAAAACATAATATGTATTATTTTTTTTGAAAAAAATATATTAAATAATAAAAATTATTTAGAAATGTTAAAAACAAATCAAGACATAGTTTTTATAAAATGCAATAAACCCAAAATAAACGAATTATATGAATGGATTAAATTTAAATCTAAAAAACTAAAAATAAAAATTAGCAAGATAAATCATGAGTTAATAATAAAAAATTATATAGATAACTTTACAGGTTTAATTAATTTTATAAATATAATATCTCTTATATGGCCAAATAAAAAAATAAATAGAAAAAAAATTCAACAAATTATAGAATGTGAAAATAGATTTACATACTCACAATGGATTAATTATATTATTAAAGGAAACCAAGAAAAAACTATAAAAATTCTACAATATTTTAAAATACAAAATTATAGTCCGGTAATATTAATTAGAGTATTACAAAATTTTATATTAAATATTATAAATTTAAAAAGAAAAACTAAATATTGTATTTATGAAAATTATTTAAACAAAAATATTTTAACAAAAAATAATAATTTAGAAGAAAAATCAAAAAAAATAAATAATAAAAAATTATATAATTCAATAAAATTAATAAGTTTAATAGAATTAAAAATCAAAAGAAATTTTAAGAAAAATGTTTGGTTAGAACTAATTAATTTATCATTAACATTATGTTAATAACTAAATGAAAATTATGAAAAAAAATACTTTAAATATAATTTTAGGAGGAACTTTTGATCCTATTCACTATGGTCATTTAAATATATCAAAAACATTAGCAAAAGAACTACAATCAAAGAAAATAACTTTAATACCCAATAAAAAATCATTAAATAAAATTAAGTCTACTGCATCTATAAAACATAGATTAAAAATGATTAAATTAGCTATAAAAAATAATAAAATGTTTAATTTAAATTATTTAGAAATAAAGTCAAATAATACATTTTATACTATAGATACATTAAAAAAAATAAGAAAAGAAATAGGTTATAAAAAATCTTTAGCTTTTATAATTGGAGAAGATAATTTAATTGAATTATATAAATGGCATAAATGGAAAAAAATATTGAAAATAAGTCATTTAATAGTTTATAGAAGAAAAATTATTAATAAAAAAAATAAAATTTTTTTTGAAAAAAAAATAACTCCTTATATAACAAATAAAAAAAATATGCTAACTAATCATGCGTTTGGATTAATATTTATATCTAATGCCCCTTTTATTAATTTATCTTCAACACAAATAAGAAAAAATATAAAAGAAGGCATATCATGCAATAACATGCTACCTAAAAAAGTATTAAATTACATTAATAAAAAAAATATATATTTCTAAAATATAAAATTAATATAAAAAATTAAAATATTTAACCTTATAAGACTAAGATATATAGAAATATTAATAATAATTAAAAATATTATAAATATAAACGTTAATTTATTATGATAATTACTAATAATTTAATTAATAAAAAGAAATTATATAATTATATAAAATAATTATATTAATATAGGAGTTAAGTTTTATTTTAAATATATTTAATTATTGTTTAATTAATATATTTAACATTCTTCTAATAGGTTCAGCTGCTCCCCATAATAATTGGTCTCCTACAGTAAATGCTGATAAATATTTTTTCCCAATATTAAGTTTTCTAATACGACCTATTGGAATATCTAAAGTACCAGAAGTAACAGAAGGATTTAGTTTTGAAATAGTAGATTCTGAATCATTAGGTATAATTTTTACCCATTTATTATGATTATATATTATTTGAATAATATCATTAATATGAATATCATGCTTTAATTTTATTGTAAAATATTGACTATGACAACGTAAAGTACTAATACGTACACATATTCCATCTATTAAAAATAAATTTTCATTATCTATTCCTAAAATTTTATTTGTTTCAAACTGACCTTTCCATTCTTCTTTACTAATACCGTAGGAAAAAGTCTTATCAATCCAAGGTATTAAACTACCAACTAAAGGAACTTTAAAATTATTTTTAGGTAATCTATCAGAATTAATTAAATTAGTAACTTTACGATCTATACTTAAAATATTTGAAGATAAATCATTTTTTAAGTCTAAATCAATATATTTAGATAAAAAATTCATCTGTTTTAACAATTCAAACATATGTTTAGATCCTGCTCCAGAAGCAGCTTGATATGTAGCAACAGAAATCCATTCAATTAATTTATCATTAAATAAACCACCTAAAGCTAATAACATCAAACTAACAGTACAATTTCCACCTACAAAAGTTTTAAAACCTTCATTAATTTTATTAATAATTAAATCATAATTAACAGGATCTAAAACAATACAAGAATCATTACGTGTACGCAAATAAGAAGAAGAATCTATCCAATAACCTTCCCAACCAGAAGATCTAAGTTTATCATATATCTTTTTAGTATAATTAGTTCCTTGGCAAGTCAAGATAATATCTTGTTCTCGTAATAATGAAATATCGAATGCATCATACAAAACTTTATTTATAAAACTACTATTTATATTAGGAACAGTACTTCCAATTTGAGAAGTTGAAAAAAATATAGGAATAATATTATTAAAATCTTTTTCCTCTTTCATTCTATCTAAAAGAACAGAACCAACCATACCTCTCCAACCAATAAATCCCACAGATTTCATGATAATTTTCTCTTTTTTTGTTATAAAATAATATTTAATATTAAAAATAATAAAAAATAATTATACTATGAATATTTTTATTTAAAAAGCAAAAAATAATTTCATAAAAACAAATTTTAATAAAATATTTATAAGTTTATTTATTATAAAAATAGTAAAAGAAAAAATAAAAAATAAGGAAAAAAATATGAATGATATGATATCTTCAATTATATTACTATTATTAATTATGGATCCATTAGGTAATTTACCAATATTTATGTCTGTATTAAAAAATTTTACACCTAAAAGAAGAAAGATTGTATTAATTAGAGAAATGATAATAGCGCTAATTATTATGATATTATTTTTATTTGCTGGAGAAAAAATATTATCTATACTAAATTTAAGAACAGAAACGGTATCTATTTCAGGAGGAATAATATTATTTTTAATAGCTATTAATATGATTTTTCCTACTAAAGAAAACAATAATAATGGAATATCAGTTGGAGAAGAACCATTTTTAGTACCATTAGCTATTCCATTAGTTGCTGGTCCTTCATTATTAGCAACTTTAATGCTATTATCACATCAATATCCTAATCAAATGATTTACTTATCTGTATCATTAATAATAGCATGGATTATCACATTAATTATATTATTATTGTCAGGTGTATTTCTTCGTATTTTTGGATCTAAAGGAGTAAATGCGTTAGAACGTCTAATGGGATTAATTTTAATAATGTTATCTACACAAATGTTTTTAGACGGAATTAGATCTTGGTTTAAAATATAACATATAATTGATTCACAATTTAAAAATTTAGTAAATATAAAATAAGAAAAATATGATTAAAATAACTGATTTAAACATAAATAACAAAAGAGTTCTCATAAGATCTGATTTAAATGTTCCAATAAAAAATAAAAGAATAAAGTCTTATGCAAGAATTGAAGCATCTTTGCCAACAATAAAATATGCTTTAAGTAAAAACTCTCAAGTAATACTATTATCTCATTTAGGTAGACCTATAGAAGGTAAATATGATGAAAATTTATCTTTAAAGATAGTAAGTTTATATCTTAAAAAAATATTAAAAAATATAGAAATTATATTTATTAAAGATCTTCCAGAAAAAATTGAATTTAAGAAAAAAACTTTAATTATTTTAGAAAATGTTCGTTTTAATATAGGAGAAAAAAGTAATAGCTCAGAACTAGCAAAAAAATATGCAAATCTATGTGATGTATTTGTAATGGATGCTTTTGGATGTATACATAGATCCCATGCTTCAACTCACTCATTAGCTAAACAAGCAAAGAAAACTTGCGCTGGTCTATTATTGACCCAAGAACTAAAATACTTAAAAAAAGCATTGATCAATCCAATTCGTCCTATGGTATCAATAGTCGGAGGAGCTAAAATATCTACAAAATTTGGAATATTAGATAAATTATTACAAATTTCAGACTATGTTATCGTAGGAGGAGGTATAGCAAATACTTTTTTAGCAATAAATAATAATATAGGAAAATCATTACATGAATCAAAGTTTATAGATAAGGCAAGAATATTAAAACAAAAATACAATAATCTTATTTTACCACATGACTCAAAAGTAGTAAGTGAATTTAATGAAAACGCTGATTTCATAACAAAAAAAGTTTTTAATATATCCAACAATGAAGAAATAATAGATTTTGGAAATGATAGTGCTATAAAAATGGCAAAAATAATAAAAAAAGCAAAAACAATAATATGGAATGGGCCTGTTGGTGTTTTTGAATTTAAAAAATTTAGAGAAGGTACGGAAATTATAGCTAAAGCTATAGCAAAAAATAAAGGTCTATCTATTGCTGGAGGAGGAGATACTTTAGCAGCAATCGAAATGTTTAAGATAAAAAATAAATTATCTTATATATCTACAGGAGGAGGGGCATTTTTAAAATTAATAGAAGGTAATACATTACCAATTATAGAAGAACTAGAAAAAAGAAGTATATTTTAAAAAAAAGGAATAAAATGCAAAAAATATTTAATATTTTAAAACCTGGGGTTCTTAATGGGTATGAAGCAAATAAATTGTTTAATTTTGCAAAAAAAAATAAATTTGCTATACCGGCTGTAAATTGTATAAATACAGATTCAATTAATTCAACTATGGAAGCAGCCAGCAAATCAAATTCTCCGATAATTATTCAATTTTCTCTAGGAGGATCTGCTTTTATTGCAGGTAAAGGCATAAATAATGCTAACTATAAAAATCATCAAATATCTATTTTAGGAGCAATATCAGGTGCATATCATGTACATTTAATGGCTGAACATTATAATATTCCTGTAATTCTTCATACTGATCATTGCAATAAAAAATCACTACCATGGATTGATGGATTAATAATTAAAGGAGAAGAATTTTTTTATAAAACTGGTAAACCATTATTTACATCTCATATGTTAGATTTATCTGAAGAAAATATAGAAGAAAATTTAAAAATATGTAAAAAATATTTTAAAAATATGAATAAAATTGATATGGCTTTAGAAATGGAATTAGGATGTACTGGAGGAGAAGAAGATGGAATAGACAATTCTAAAATTAAAAAATCTTTTTTATATACAAAACCAAAAGATGTAAATTATGCATTTGAAAAGTTAAATGAGATTAGCGAAAATTTCACTATAGCTGCATCTTTTGGTAATGTTCATGGAGTATATAAACCAGGAAGCATAAATCTTAAACCATCTATTTTAAAAGAATCTCAAATTTATGTAAGTAAAAAACAAAAAATAAAAGATAACAAACCACTTAAATTTGTATTTCATGGTGGATCAGGATCTAATATAGAAGATATACAAAAATCTATAAAATATGGAGTAATAAAAATAAATATAGATACAGATATACAATGGGCTACATGGTTAGGAGTATTTAAATATTATAAAAAAAATAAAGAATATTTAAATAAACAAATAGGGAACAAAAAAAATAAAAATAGTCCTAACAAAAAATATTATGATCCTAGAAGCTGGATACGTTATGCACAAAAATCTATAATAAATAGATTGAATATTTCATTTGAACAAACAAATTCTAAAAATACTTTATAAGAATAAATAAATCAAATTATACAATTGTAAATATTAACTAACATTTTTAAAAAAATAACAGAGAGTAATAAAAAAATATCTCTGTTATTTTTTATAAAAATATATTTTTGTTAGATCTTTAGAGCTATAAAATAAAAATGGAAAAATTTAATTTAATATATGATATTTATCATATAAATGATTGGGTAACAATAAATAGAGAATTATTAATACATTATATTATAAATATAATCTGGGCTATAGCCATTTTTATTATTGGTAAATCAATTGCAAAGATTATATCTAATGGAATAAATAAAGTGTTAATTTTAAGAAATATTGATATTACTATTTCTAATTTTATATCCTCAATCATGCGTTACAGTATAATTACATTTACAGTAATTGCTTCATTAAGCAAAATAGGAGTACAAACAACTTCAATAATTGCGGTATTAGGAACTGCGGGAATGGCAATAGGTTTAGCTTTACAAGGATCTTTATCTAATTTATCTGCAGGAATTATTCTAGTAACATTAAGAACATTACGTACAGGAGAATATGTTGATTTAGGAGGTATATTAGGCACTATTTTAAATGTACATATTTTTTATACTATATTAAAAACAGTAGACGGTAAAATAGCAGTAATACCTAATAGTAAAATAATTAATGGAAGTATTATAAACTATTCAAGAGAACCTATAAGAAGAAATGAATTTATAATTGTTGTATCATATAATTCAGATATTGATTTAGTAAAAAAAATAATACAAAAAGTGATAAATGAAGAAAATAGAGTAATAAAAGATAAAGATATAATAATTGGAATAAAAAAAATTGATTTAGAAGCTATATATTTTACTATTAGATGTTGGAGTAAAATAGATGAATATAATTCAGTATACTGGGATTTAATGAGCAAATTTAAAAAATCATTAGATAAAAATAACATTAATATTAACTGTAATAAAATAAATATAAACGTATTTTTATAAAAACATTAATATTTAATATAATTATCTCTGGAAAAAATAATGTTTAATATATATTATTCTAATCAATTAAATATTCTAATTAAAAAAATAGATAAAGTTATTAAAAAAACACCAGCAAAAAATTTATTAAAACCTGAAATTATATTAGTTCCTAGTACAAAATTAATACAACCAATACAAATACTAATAACTAAACATATAGGAATATGCGCTAATATAGAAATTATGTTATTTAAAAATTTTTTGTTAAAATATTTTAACATATTTTTTTTTAAAAGAATATTTTTGGATGATGAATTACTAACATGGAAATTGTTTTCTTTAAATAATTTTAAAAAAATAGTAAAAGATAATAAAGAAATAAAAGAAAAAGAAATTATAAATTATGAATTACAAAATTTTAGCTTAGCAAAATATATAGCAAAATTATTCAAACAATACATGTTATATGATCCTTTATTTTTAGAAAAAATATCAAACAAAAAAAAAATAAATAGTCAATATATATGGCAAATAAAATTATGGAAATGTATTTTTAATAAAAAAAATAAAAACAATAAAGAATCATTTAATACATATAATTTTTTTGAAAAAGAGATTTTAAAGTCTAAAAAAAATAAATTAATTCCTAAAAGATTTTTTTTATGTTGTATAAATTTTTTAGAACCTATTTATATTATAATATTAAAAATTTTAAATAAGTATAGTGATATTTATATACTAATTAGTAATAGCATTTTTTATAACAAAAAAACTACTAATTTTACAGAAAGTAAGATCAAAGGAAAAATATTTAAAACAATTTCATTAGTAGAACAGAACAAAAATATATTTATATCTAAATTAAAATGTAAAAATATAAAAGAAAAGAAATTCTTCATAAGAACAGAAAAAAATATCTTAAATACAATTAAAAAAGAAATTTTAAATAAAAAATTTAATTCTTTATTTAATGGTAATAACATAAACAAAAAAGAGATAAAAGAAAATAATACTATAGAACTTGAAGATAGTTCTTTTTGTGTAAAAGCAACAAATAATATAAGAGAAGAAATAGAAAAATTATATGAAAATATTAAAAAAATTTTAAATAAAAAAAACGATATTTTACCACATGAAATTATTGTGATGAGCAATAATATTAAAAAATACTCTCATATTATAAAATCAGTTTTTAAAAAAAACTTTAAAGTTAAAATTATAGATGAAAAATTTAGTGATAAAAGTATATTATTTAATAATTTTTATAAGTTAATGAAATTAGGAGATAGTCAACTATCTAATATTCAAATAATTGAGTTTTTAGAAATGGATAGTATTTCAAAAAAATTTAAAATTAATCAAGAAGAATATAAATTATTATATAAATGGATAAAAGAATTAGGTGTACAATGGGGTTTTGATCAAAAGCATATAAACAAAAAAATTAATTTAAAAAATATAAATATTAATACATGGAAAGTAGGAATCAAAAAAATTTTATTAGGATATGCTATGGATCAAGATAATATATTTGATAATATAATACCTTATTATGAACCTAATAATTTGTTTAATAGGTTAATTGAAAAGTTTATAATTTTATTGATAAAATTAAACAAATGGCGAAAAATTTTTCAAAAACCCAAAACAATAAAATATTGGATAAAAAAATATCAAAAATTTACTAGTGATTTCTTTGATAAAAAAGAAGATTCAAAAAAAGAACTAAAACTTATAGAAAAAACTTGGAAAAAAATTTTGTATAATGGACTAAAATCCAAAAATAAAGATAAAATATCAATTAATCTATTAAGAGAAGAAATATTAAATAATATAAATAAAAAATCAAATAATCATATAATAGATGGTTCAATATGTTTTAGTAATATAAATTATTTAAGCTATTTTCCTTTTAAAGTTGTTTGTATAATAGGTCTAAATCAAAAATTTTTTATCAAAACAACAATTAAAAATAAATATTATTTTTTAGTAGATTCAATTAAAAAAATAAATAATAACTTAAATTATTTAAATTATAATAAAATATTTTTTTTAAATTCATTGATATCTGCACAAAAAATATTTTACATTAGTTACATAAAAAAAAACTCTCAGAATATAATAAATACTACTTCAGTATTAAATAAATTAATAAATTATATAAAATATAAATTTTATATAAAGAAAAAATCATTAAAAGAAAATAAAATAAAAAAAATTAACACAAAAAAAATAAATAAAATAAGCAAAAAAAATATATGTTATAAAAATAAATATTTAATAGAAAAACAATTCTATAATATAGAACAAATTGAAAAAAAAATATCTTTTAAAAATCTGTTAAAATTTTGGAAAAATCCAATACGTTTCTTTTTTAATTATAGATTACAAATTAAAAATTTTTATCAAATAGAAAACTTATATGAAAATGAAATATTTCAACCAAATAATCTAGATATTTATAAAATCAACACAGAGATCTTAGATAAAATTTTATATAAAAAAGATATAAATATACTTTTTAAAAAATATAAAACAAACAATCAATTACCAATAGGTAAATTTGGTGAAATAATATGGAACAAACAAATAAAAGAAATGGAACAAATAGCACAAAAAATAAATAATTATGTAGATATCAATACAGAAAAATACATAAATTCAGAAATTAAGTTACTAAGGATCGAAAATAATTATTTAAAAACATATAAAACAGGATTAGTACGCTGGAGACCAGGTATATTAAATATATATGACGGATTATCTTTATGGCTAGAACATCTTGTGTATTGTCTTTCAGGAGGATTAGGAAATAGTATTTTTATTGGACAAAAAAATACAAAATGGTATTTTTCAAATATAAATAAAGAAATAGCTTTTAAGAATTTAAAAAAATATATTAAAGGATATAAAGAAGGTTTAATGACACCAATCCTATTAACAAAATCTGGAGAAAAATGGTTAAGTACTATATATAATACTAAGAATAATAGTTTATCGAAAAATAATCAAGTACATAAAAAAGCAGAAAAAAATTTATTAAATACGTGGTTTGGAAATTTTATAATATATGGAGAAAGAGAAGATATATATATTAGTAAAATTATAAATAAAATAGATGATTACTATATAAATAAAATATGTAGTGCATCAAAAAAATGGTTAATGCCAATTTTAAAAAATAATACTAACTTAAAAATAAACTAATAAATGCAAAAGAAAATAGATATAATAAATATCAATATTAATGAAGATATGATAATTGAATCATCAGCAGGAACAGGTAAAACTCATGCTATATCATTAATATATTTAAAATTATTATTAGGTATAGATTATCCTAAAAGTTTACCAGTAGAAAAAATTTTAATTATAACATTTACTAATTTAGCTGTAGATGAGCTAAAAAAAAGAATTAAAAATAATGTATATGAATTAAAACTAGCTTGCTTTAAAAAAAAAGTAATATTAAAGAAATAAATGAACTATTCAAAAAAATAAAAGATATAAAAAAAGCTATATCTTTACTGACAAAAGCAGAAAATACATTAGATAATTCTTCAATATATACAATACATTCATTTTGCAAGAAAATATTAGAAATAGATATATTTCAACATGAATATATAACTACTAATAATAGAATTATTTATAATGAAGAAGAGATATATGAAACTGCAACAACAGACTTCTGGAGAGAAAATTTTTATAATTTATCTACTTCATTAACTAATATTATACATACAGAAATCAAAAATCCTAAAAAGCTATTAAATAATATAAAACCTTATTTAAATAATACTTATGTAGATATAAAATATCCTAATTATACAAAATATCAAATAAAATATATAAATAAAAAAATATTATCTAATATAAATATTTTTAAAAAATATTGGATAGACAACGAACTAATTTTAATAAAAAATATAATATCAAAAATAAAAAATAAATTTTATAAAAAAACTATTATAAACTATTCAAAAAAAATCTCTAATTGGGTAAAAAATGATGTTTTATATTATAAAATACCTAAAGAATTAGAATATTTCTCAATAAAAGAAATAAGTAAAAAAAATAAAATTATTAATAGTGAAGAATTATTTTTTTTAAAAAATATAGAAAATTTTCTAAAAAAACCTATATTTCTAATAGATATTATATATGCTAAATCTATCAAAGAAATAAGGAAAAAAATAAAAGAAATTAAAAAACAAATTTCATTAATAGAATTTAGTGACATAGTAAGATTATCAAAATATATATTAAAAAATAAAAATAAATCAAAAAATATCTTAAAATATATAAGAAAAATATATCCAATAGCTATAGTTGATGAATTTCAAGATACAGATAATGAACAAAATATAATTTTAAAAGAAATATATATTAATAGTAAAAATGTTATATTAATATTAGTAGGAGATCCAAAACAATCTATATATAATTTTAGAGGAAGTAATATATTTAATTATTTCAATATAAAATCAAAAATCAAAAACCATTATTATTTAAATAATAATTGGAGATCATCAAAAAGCATGATAAGTAGTATAAACTATTTATTTTCAAGAATAAAAAAACCTTTTTTTATAAAAGAATTAGAGTTTATTCCAGTAAAATATACTAAAAATAGTAATAAAATAAAAATAGAAGTAAATAATAAAGAATATTCTGCTTTAAAAATTTGGATGTATAAAAATTGCAAAACAAATATAAAAGAATATACTGAATGGTCATCAAAAATATGTGCTAAAGAAATAAATTATTTATTACAAAAAAGTATTGAAGGTAAGGCTATATTAAAAAAAGGAAAAGTAACAAAAAAAATAAAAGAAAAAGATATAGTTATATTAGTTAGTAACAAAAACGAAGCTTTAAAAATACAACAAGCTATGAATAAATACAATATAAATACATTATATTTATCAGAAAAAAATAGCGTATTTTCAACATTAGAAGCAAAAGAAATATTATGGATATTACAAGCTTTAGCTAATCCCCCTTCAAAAAAATTTATAAATCAAGTATTACTTTCTAGTATTTTTCAAAATAAAATAAAATCTTTAGACAAATATGATAATAATAAAAAATATAATTATCAGAATTTAGCTAAAAAGCTTTATAAATATAAAATTATATGGAATACACTAGGAATATTAGAACTAATAAAAAATTTAATAGAGTACATGTTAAAAAATAATTTAAATAAACATTTTATATCAAAACAAAAAATAAATAATTTTTTACATTTAGGAGAATTAATTCAAAAAAAATCTGAAAAAATTAAAAATAAAACTTATTTAATATATTGGATTCAAAGAAAAATAACAAATACAAAAAAAATAAAAGAAGAAGAAATTATAAAAAACAATGATTTAAATTCTGTAGTTATTAATACCATACATAAATCTAAAGGAATGCAATATCCTATAGTATGGTTTCCTTTTGCTATTAATTTTCTAAAAGTTCAAAATGGAACTTATTATAATCCAAAAACTAAAAAAAATACTTTAAATTTCAAAGTTACAAAAAAAAATATCAATAAACATATAAATGAAATGATGTCAGAAAAATTAAGATTAATATATGTAGCATTAACAAGATCAATATGGCACTGTAGTTTGAGTATATCACAAGAATTAATCAATGATAAAAATATAAAATATTATAAAAAGTACAATATAAAATATTCTAGCCCTATAGGTTATTTGCTAAAAAATAATAAAGATTTAACAATTAATGAAACAATTAATAAATTAATAAGAAAAAAAAATAGCAATATAGAAATATTAACAAATAATTTATATAAAAAAGAAAAAATTACAGAAATTAAATCAGATATGATAGATTTTAAAAAAACAAATACTGATATAAATTTAATAAAAAAAGAAAAATGGAGTATTTTAAGCTATTCAAATATAAAAAAAAATAATAAATTAGAGTTTAATAATAAAAAATTAAATAAAAATATAAAAAATAAAAATAATTTAACAATTAAAAACTTTCCTCAAGGATTAAATACTGGTTTATTAATGCATGAAATTCTAAAAAAAATAAACTTTAAACAAAAAATAAAAATAAAACTAATACATCAAATATTAAAAAAATACAATTTTAATTATAAATGGTTAAATATAGTTTTACAATGGACTAAATATATTTTAAATAAAAAATTAAATATTAAAAATTTATATCTATGTAAAATTAAAGAAGAAAATTTAATAAAAGAATTAAACTTTTATTTGCTTATAAAAAATAGAATAACTGAAATAAAGTTTAATGAAGTAATTAAAAAATTTGATAATATATCAAATGCTTCTAAAAATATAAAATTTACTGATACAAAAGGAATTTTTTACGGAAAAATTGATCTAATATTTAAGTGGAGTAAAAAATATTATATTCTTGATTACAAATCAAACTGGATAGGAGAAAACAATCAAAATTATAAATTTGATTATTTAATTAAAGAGATAAAAAAATATAGATATGATATACAATATCACATATATAGTTTAGCTCTACATAGATATTTAAAAAGTAAAATAAAAAAATATGATTTCAAAAAATATTTTGGAGGTATATTTTACTTCTTTATAAGAGCAGCTAAAAGTAAAAATATAAAAGAAGGGATATTCTATAAAATACCTGAAGAAAATTTAATTAAAAGTTTAGATAAATTATTTGATTAATGAAAAACACAAAGATAATAAAATTATTAAAACAAGCAGCTAAAAAATCAATAATTAATTATATTGATATATATTTTGCCGAATCTATATGTAATATAGAAAATAAAAAAATATTCATATCTATAGTATGTTTAAGTCATAATTTTCAAAAAGGAAATAGTTGTTTACCTATTAGTAAAATAAATCCAAAATTATTTAATAATAATAATTTAATAAAAAAAATATTTGATATTATAGGAAATAATATAAATTGGAATTTAAAACTGAAAAGCAGCAAAATAATTGGTGATAAAAAAAATTTTCTTAATAAACCAATTATTTTAAATAATAAAAAACTATATCTAAATAAAATTTGGAAAGAAGAAGTACAAATTTTTGAATTTATAAAAAAAAATATTAATATAAATACAAAAATAAATAATAAAAAATATAATAAAATTATATATAAATTATCTAATAATGAAAATTATGATTTAACACAAAAAAAAGCTATTAGCATGGCCTTAAAACGTAAAATAACATTTATTATAGGAGGGCCTGGAACAGGAAAAACAACTACTATATTTACAATATTAAAATATTTTATAAAACTATCAAAACCAAATACAAAAATAAAACTATTAGCTCCAACAGGTAAAGCAACTTTTAGATTAAAAGAATCTATAAAAAATTCTATTAAACTAGATAAATTATTAAATAAACAAATAATAAATTATAAAATAGAAACTATACATAAATTTTTAGAAAAAAATAAAAAAAATGAAAAAGAAAATATAATAAACAAAAAAAAAGAATTTTTAAATATCATAGATTTAATTATTATAGATGAATCTTCTATGGTTGATTCATATATAATGAGTAAATTACTAAACATAATAAATAGGGATACTAAAATAATATTTGTTGGAGATCCTAATCAATTATACCCTGTCAAACATGGATCATTTTTAAAAGATGTATCTTATTTTTACAATATAACAAAAAAACAAAATAATAATTTTATAAGAAACAATATATGTAAATTAAAAGAAAATTATAGATTTTCATCTAAATCTGATATTCACAATTTAGCAGTAGCAATATATAAAAAAGAAATACATAAAATATATAAAATAATAAATAAAAAAAATAGTAAAATTATTTTTTTTGATGTTAAATCAGATTATGAATATAATAATATGATCATAAAAATAGTAAATAACTATAAATTATACTGGTTATCTGTAAAAAATGAATTAAATCCAAAAAAAATTATTAAAATATTTAATCAAAACAAAGTATTATGTATGATGAGAATAGGAAAACTAGGAATAAAAAAAATAAATAAAAAAATAGAAAAACAAATGATGAATGAAAATATTATTCAATATGACAAAATTAATGATTGGTATATAGGAAAACCTATAATGATAATCAAAAATAACAATGAACTAAAATTGTCAAATGGAGATATTGGAATAACAATTAAAGATAAAAACAAAGAAATGAGCGTATGTTTTATTAAAAATAATAATATTAAAAAAGTAAAAACATATTTAATTAATGAATATGAAACAGCATGGGCTATAACTGTACATAAATCACAAGGTTCTGAATTTGAAAATATATCACTAATTATTCCGGAAAAATTTTCTAATTTTTTAACAAAAGAATTAATTTTCACAGCAGTAACAAGAGCAAAAAAAACTGTATCGATTTATTCAAGAAAAAAAATATTAAATAAAATTATAAACAATGAAGGAAGAAGAGATAGTGGAATGGTGGAAAAATTTTTATATTTAAATAAAAGAAAATAAAAAAATTTTTTGTTGAAAAAAATTATTTGTGGTTGCGGGGGTTGGATTTGAACCAACGACCTTCGGGTTATGAGCCCGACGAGCTACCAAACTGCTCCACCCCGCGATCAAATTTTAATTTATATTGTATACTATACATAAATATACTTATATAATATGTGTATATTATATATAATATAAATTAAAAAATCAAGTATATATTTTATAAGTTATATTATATAATTTCAAATTATATAATATAACTTATAAAATATATATGAAAATAATTCAAAGTGATTTCATTGCGTTAAATGCAAAAATAGCAATTTTGACTACTCATGTAAATAACTTTATTAATGAAAATTTGTTAAGAAATAGTATAGATACTTTAATTAGAATAGGAAAAATAAAAAAAGATAACATAACAATCATAAAAGTTCCAGGATCTCAAGAATTACCTTTGATTACAAATATCATTGTAAAATCAAAAAAATATGATGCAATCATAGTACTAGGAAGTATTATTAAAGGTAAAACAATGCATTTTGAATTGTTAGCAACCTCAGTTACAAATGAAATATCTAATATTAGTATTCAAAATAATATACCAATTACTTTAGGTCTTATTACAGCAGAAAATGTTATACAAGCTATAGATAGATCAGGAACAAAATATGGAAACAAAGGACATGATGCAGCTTTAGCATGTTTAGAATTAATAAACATAATTAATAAAATCAATAAATTATAAAATTTAAACCAAGATTTATTTAACAAAAATTTTTACATAAAATGTTTGCATGAAAACTAAATTAAAAAATTTCATAAAATAAATTATGCTATACAATGAATTTAAAATAATTAAACAATTTTTTAATAAAAAACAAAAAAAAACTAAAAATTTAATTAAAGGCATTGGTGATGACAGTGCATTAATCAATATTCCATCAAAGTATAACCTAGCAATTAGTACAGATACATTAGTAGAAGGAGTACATTTTTTAAAAAATATAAAACCACAAGACTTAGGATATAAAGTATTAGCTGTAAATCTAAGTGATATGGCGGCAATGGGAGCAGTTCCTAAATGGATAACTATAGCTATTACAATACCTAAAATAAATTCATATTGGTTAAAAAATTTTACTAAAGGTCTTTTTTTATTATTAAATAAATACAATATGAAATTAATAGGAGGAGATACCACTAAAGGAAATTTAAGTATTAACATAAGCATTTATGGAATGGTTCCTAAAAATAATGCTTTATTGAGAAATGGGGCTAATAAAGGAGATTTAATATACGTAACAGGCACATTAGGTGATAGCGCAGCAGGATTATTTTTACTAAAACAAAATAATAAAAAAAAATATAAAAAAAATAAAGAATTAATTAAACGTCATTTAAACCCGATACCTAGAATTGAACATGGTTTAGCTTTAAGAAATATTGCAAGTTCTGCAATTGATATATCTGATGGTTTAATAAAAGACCTATCTCATATTTTGAAATCTAGTAAATGTGGAGCAAATGTATATTTAGAATCATTACCTATATCAAAAATGTTACGTAATAATTTTAAAGAAAAAAAGTGGTTAAATTGGGCTTTAAGCGCAGGAGAAGATTATGAAATATGTTTTACTGTACCTAAAAAAAATAAAACAAAATTAGATATAGCTCTTTATAATTTAAAAGTACCCTATACCTGTATAGGAAAAATTAACAAATCATGTAAAATTAAATTATTTTATCAAAAAAAAGAAATTTATATAAAATACAAAGGATTTGATCACTTTCAAAAAAAATAACAAATAATTATACTATTTTATAAAGAATTAAATAAAGAGAATTAAATATGAACGATATAATTTACATGAAAAAAGCTCTAATGTTAGCAAAAAAAGGGCAGTTTAGTGCTGCACCAAACCCTAATGTCGGATGTGTTATTGTTAAAAATGGAAAAATAATAGGAGAAGGTTGGCATATTAGACAAGGAGAACCTCATGCAGAAATAAATGCTTTAAAAAAACTAACAGAAAATGCGTATGGAGCAACAGTTTACATAAACCTAGAACCTTGTTCACATTTTGGATATACTCCTCCTTGTTGTAAATCATTAGTTTTAGCAGGAATTAAAAGAATAGTAATAGCTATGATAGATCCTAATCCTCTGGTATCAGGAAAAGGAATTAAATACATGAAAAAACATGGAATATCAATTTCTTGCGGTTTGATGAAAAAAGAAGCAGAATCAATAAATAAAGGATTTAATAAAAGAATGAAAACAGGATTACCATGGATTCAATTAAAAATGGCTTCATCGATAGATGGAAAAATATCAATGTCAGATGGAAATAGTAAATGGATTTCTTCTGTAGAATCTAGAAAAGATGTACAATATTTTAGAGCAAAAAATCAAGTGATATTAAGCACAAGTAAAACTATTATAAAAGATAATCCATCTTTAAATGTAAGATATTCTGATATGAATCAAAAAACACAATCTTATTTTCTTAATGCAAAAATTAAACAACCTATTAGATTAATAATAGATAGCAATAATCATATTAAACCTTTCCATAATGTAATTCAAACACAAGGAAAAATATTATTAGCAAGGTTAAAACCTGATAAAGAAAAATGGCCAAAAAACACGAAACAAATAATAATAGACAAAGATAACAATAATAAAATAGATTTATTATCTTTAATTTATAAATTAGGGAGTAAAAAAATTAATAATGTATGGGTAGAAGCAGGATCTCAACTAGCTGGATCGTTAATTAATATTAAATTAGTAGATGAGTTAATAATCTATCTATCACCAAAAATACTAGGAGAAAAATCTAAAGATATATTTACATTAAAAAAAACATTAAAAATATCTGAAACTATAGACTTTAGATTTAAAAAAATAAAAAGAATAGGAAAAGATTTAAGAATAATATTAAAGCCAAAATTAAAATCAAAATCATATAATAAAGAAACATATTATGAAAAAAAGTTATCGTAGACAAGCAAGAGAATTTGCTTTACAAGCAATTTATTCATGGCAAATATCTAAAAACAATATTAAAAATATAGAAATAGAATTTATAATAGAAAAAAAAATAAAAAATGCTGATATTGTTTATTTTCGCTGTTTAATATTCGGAGTGACATCAAAATATTATAAAATAGACAAAATTATGCAAGATTATTTATCTCGAAAATTAAAAGAAATAGATCAAATAGAAAAAGCAGTTTTAAGAATTGCTTTTTATGAATTATTATATAGAATAGATATTCCATATAAAGTTTTAATTAATGAAGCAATAGAATTAACTAAAAAATTTGGAGCTAATGCCAGTCATAAATTTATAAATGGAGTATTAGATAAAGCAGCTTATAAAATAAGGATTAAAAAAGAAGATAAACTATAAAATCATTACACATATATAAAAAATTATAAAATATTATTAGTAAATAATATTTTATATTAAGATAACCATATACTAATTTGTTTTAAAATTCCATTTTTATCTAATTTGTAATCTTTTTTAATTTCATCCTGTGTTCCATGAGGAATGAATTCATCAGGTAATCCAATATTTAAGACTGAAATATTGATACGACTATACATTAAAAACTCATTTACACTGCTTCCAGCGCCTCCTGAAATCATACCTTCTTCTATAGTAACAAAATATTTATGATTTTTAGATAATTTTAAAATCATCAAAGTATCAAGTGGTTTTACAAATCTCATGTCTATTACAGTAGCATTTAAATTTTGAGCAACTAATAAAACTGTAGATAATAAAGAGCCAAAATTTAAAATAGCAATATATTTTCCTGTACGTTTTATTAAACTCTTACCTATAGGTATAGAAGACATAGGTTCTAATTTAGCGCCTATTCCATGACCTTTAGGATATCGTACTACAGAAGGACCTCTTTTATAAAAATATCCTGTATATAACATTTGTCTACATTCATTTTCATCACTTGGAGTCATAATTATTATACCAGGAATACATCTTAAATATGATAAGTCAAAAACTCCCTGATGAGTTTGACCATCAGATCCAACAATTCCACCTCGATCTACAGCAAATAATATAGGAATTTTCTGTATAGCAACATCATGAATAACTTGATCATAAGCTCTTTGTAAAAAAGTTGAATAAATTGCTAAAACTGGTTTATATCCGCCTAAGTAGAGACCAGCAGCAAAAGTTACGGCATGTTGTTCAGCAATTGCAACATCAAAACATTGATCAGGAAATAATTTAGAAAAATTATTCATACCAGAACCTTCAATCATAGCAGGACTTATAGCAATTAACTTCCTATCATTTTTAGCTATCTCGCATAACCAATCACCAAAAATACTTGAATAACTAGGAAATTTATCATTTTTGGAATATACTAATTCTTTAGAATTAAGATAATTTTTTGAGACAGAATGCCATTTAATGGGATCTTTTTCTGCAGAACTATGACCTTTGCCTTTTTTTGTTATTATGTGCAAAAATTTAGGACCTTTATATTTTTTTATTTTAGTAAAAACATCTATTAAAACAAAAATATTATGACCATCATAAGGACCAAAACATTTAAAGCCTAAATCTTTAAAAAAATTATAAGAAAATTTTTTATAGGCAAAATTATAATTTTTGTTACTTAAATTAATAAAATTATGTATTTTAAATAAATATTTGTTTATAGCACCTAAATTTTTAGAAATAGACATTTGATTATCATTCAATATAATTGATAATTCTGATTTTATATCTCCTAAATGATTTATTGCTTCAAAAGACATCCCTGAAGTTATAGCTCCATCTCCAATAACGCATAATGTAAATCTATTTTCATTTTTTTTTGCTGCAGCAATAGATAAACCTAGTCCAGCACTAATAGATGTAGAAGAATGACCAACACCAAATACATCATATTTACTTTCTGTTCTAGACGGGAAAGAATGTAAACCATTTTTTTTTCCAATAGTTTTAATTAAATTTATTCTATTAGTTAAAATTTTATGAGGGTATGCTTGGTGACCAATATCCCATATTAAATGATCAAAAGGAGTATTATATACATAATGTAATGCCACTGTTAATTCAATTACCCCTAGCCCAGATGCAAAATGTCCACTAGAACAACTCATAATATCAATTAAATATTCACGAAGCTCATTGCATAATTCAGGTAAATTATTTACTGATAACATTCTTAGTTTATTAACAGAATTAGCAAAATATAAAGTAGGATACTTTAAAATATTCAAACTCATTATAATAGCTCTTTATAAGAAATTATTTATCAAAATTAACCATGTATTTAGTAAAAGATTTTAATAATTCTATTTTTAGATAATTTTTTTTTGCAAGTTTTTTTAAAATAAATATTGCTTTATTATATAAATCTAATACTCTAAATTTAGCTCTATCTAAACCTACCAATGAAACGTAATTGTATTTTTTATTTTTAAACTTTTTATTAACAATTTTATCATATTTAAAATCAGATATATCATCATTTATTTGATATGCTAAACTTATTATAGTAGAATATTTATATAAATCTTTATTGATTTTATGATTTCTAGAAATATTTTTATTTAAACAAACTAATTTAATTGATGTATTAATAAGTAAACATGTTTTGTAAAAAAAAACTTTTTCTAAATAGTCTTTAGTAATAACTACATCTTTACTTTTTAAATCTAAATATTGACCCATACATAAACCTGATATACCTATAGATTTTGACAATTCATATATCATCTTTAAACGTATACTACTTGAAACTTTAAACATGGATTTGCTTGACAGAATACTAAAAGCAAGACTTTGTAAAGCATCTCCGGAAAGAATAGCAGTAAATTCATTAAATTTTGCATGACATGAAGGCTTGCCTCTACGAACCAAACTATTATCCATAGATGGTAAATCATCATGTATCAATGAATAAGAATGAATGACTTCAATAGTAGCAGCTATAACATCTAAATTATTAAGATTTACATTTAGAATATCTCCAATAAAATAGATGAGACAAGGACGAATCCTTTTACCTCCAAGTAAAGTACTATACTTCATAGCATCAAATAATTTAGAATTTTTGAAATCTATGTTATTAAATACACTGATCAAAAAATTATTAATTCTTTTATTATAAAAATTTAAGTAATCTATAAACATATAATATACAATAAAAATTATTATTTATAATTTACAATATAATAACACTATTTTAAATATAAAAAATATATTAAATAAATTTTATATATTAATTATTAAAAGGATAAATATAAATTATATGAAAAAAATAAACAAAATATTAACAGTAACATCTATTCTTAAAAATGAAATTATTTTAGATATACGATCTGAAGAAGAAAGAGAAAAATTTCCATTAAAAATAAAAAAACAAAAAATAAAATACATGTCTTTTTATAATTTACATAAAAATTTTAAAAATTTAGACCAAAAAAAAACATGGTTATTATACTGTAATAGAGGAGTAATGAGTAAAATACAAGCAATATATTTATATGAATTAGGTTTTAAAAATATAAAAATATATAAAATTAATTAAATAAAAATTTAATTAATTTTATATAAAATAAAAAATTTTTATAATCTTACTTATAAAATATAATTATAAAAAAAAACCATATAAAAGAAATTAATAATGTTAATATAAAAATAAATTTTAATCCTAATAAATTAATAATCAAACCTCCTAAAATACCTCCAAAAGCAGAGCCAATAAATTGACTAGTAGAAAAAATTCCCATTGTAAGACCTTTATATTTTTTGCAAGAAAGTTGATTAATTAATGAAGGTAATAAAGATTCTAAAATACTAAAAGAAAAGAAAAATAACTGAATACCAAATATAAAAATTTTTAAATTATTAAAATTAAAAAAAATAAGCTCAGAAATAAAAAATGAAACTATAGAACTAATTATAATTGTTTTAGTATATTTTTTTATATCAATAAAATAAATTAAAATAATAACAATTATAGAAGAAATAATAAGCAAATAAAAATATAATTTCCAATGATATAATAAATTTAATCCTAAAATCTGTAATTTAATTGGAAGAACTAAAAAATTAAAAGTCAGCAAAAAATGCAACAAAAAAACGCTAAAATTTATTATGATTATTTTTGTATCATAAAAAACTATTTTAATAAAATTAGAATTAAAAGTATATAGATCTTTTTTTTTAGTATTAGGAAGTAAATAAGCTACTAAAATAATAGTCACTAGTGATATAATAAATATTAACCAAAATATAAAATTAAATCCAAAATTTAAAAAAATAACTGGGCTTAAAATCATAGCTGATATAAATGATATACCAAAAGTAACACCTACAAAAAACATAACCATAAAATTATGTTTTTTATTTACCAAATCTGACAATAATGTAACAATAATAGAAGAAATAGCACCAGAACCTTGTAAAGATCTACCTATTAATAAACTAAAAATAGAATCAGAAAATGCACAAAAAAAACTACCTATAGAAAATAAACATAAACCTAAAATTATGATTGATTTTCTTCCTACAATATCAGAAATAAACCCTAAAGGAATTTGTAAAATAGATTGAAATAAACTATAAATTCCTAAACATAGACCTATTAAAAATTTTGTAGAATCTTTTAAAGATAAAACATAAACTGAAACAATAGGAAATAAAAAAAAAGTACAAAAAGATCGCAAAAAGATAATCATAAATAATATTAAAATTATTAAAAATCTAAAATTAAAAATATTTTTCATATGAGTAAAAATTCCAAACATAATAAAAAAATATCAATTAAAATTTGAATTATATATAAATATTGTATAATGTATACAAATATATTTATATATAAAATATTTACTAATATGATTCATAAAAATAAAAAAAAATATTTAGATATTTATCTACAATGGAATAAAAAAAAAGCAATTGATATAGCTAAAAAAGAATTAATATCAATGAATAAAAATCATTGGGAAATAATATTTTTATTAAGAAAATTCTATAAAGAATTTAATTTTACACCTAATATTAGAATGTTTATTAATTTCGCAAGAAAAATACTAAAAACAGAAAAAATAAATAGTATATATTTATTTAAATTATTTCCAAAAGGCCCAATACATCAAGGAAGTAAGATTTCTGGTATTCCAAAACCAAGCAGATGTTTGTAAATAAAATTTATGAATTTTATAGTATAAATATACCTATACATTATAGTCTAAGGAAATAATTAAATTAAATATCATTATGATTATTAAAGAAAATAAAAACATATTTTTAGACCAAATCAAAATATTACTATTTAAACAATTATTAAAAAATATATATAACCAAATAAAATTACAAATTAACATAATTATCAAATAATAATACCCTGCAAATTTAAAAAGAAATAATAAAAGTGTTAAAAAAAAGAAAACTAAAATAGATAATAAGATATATTTTTTTGTTACTAAATTACCTTTAATTAGAGGAAGAACAGGTATATTAGCACTATTATAATCATTAGAATATAAAATAGCCAAAGAATAGGAATGAGGTATTTGCCAAAAAACAAAAATTAAAAATAAAATTAAAGATTTAAAATCTAGAGAATTACTGAAAGAACAATAACCTATTAAAGGAGGCATAGCACCTGCTATACTACCAACTAGTATAGCAAAAATGGAATTTTGTTTCATATATAAACTATATATAATAACATAAATAAAAAAACCAAATACAGATAAAAATAAACTTAATAAATTAACAAAAAAATAAAGTAATATACAACCTAAAAAAAACAAAGTTAATGCAAAAAAAACAAAAGTAGATAAGTAATTTTGATTATTTACCAAAAATCTATCTTTAGTTCTATTCATTTTTTGGTCTATATCAATATCTATTATATTATTAAATATACAACTAGATGAAATTATACAAAAAGTACTCATTAAAGTAAAAATAAGTAAGTGTATATTTAAGTTTCCCTTAGAAGCAAATAAAAAAACACTAATAACTGATATTAAATTGCCAAAAACTATTCTTGGTTTTAAAACTGTAAAATATTTATTAAACATTATTTATGGATTCTCAATTAATATATAATTCTATAGAAAAATTAATTATTACTATTTAAATGATACATAATCCATATAGATCCAAAAATAATAATAAAAATTATTAATATCACAAAGAACAAAGAAATATGATATATAAAATCTTTTTTTAAAATATGAATACTAATAAAATATTTAAAATGTAATAAAATTTGTAAAACAGCACATAAAATTATTAATGAGATAACTATTTTTTTTGGATAAAAATGATACTCAAATAATAAAAAAGGAACTGAAGTTAAAAATACAGAACTAATAAAACCTATTAAATAATATCTAATAATTTTAAAAATATAATTGATATCTAAATTATTATTCATAACAAAGTTCCGATAAGATAAATGATACTAAATACACATATCCATATAATATCAATAAAGTGCCAAAATATACTTAAACAAAATATTTTATTTATAATATTTTTAGAAATTTTTTTAATATACAATAATTCAAATATAATAGAAATTATCCATATAATACCTATTATCACATGTAATCCATGAATTCCTATAATAGTAAAATATATAGAAAATAAACTATTAAACTGAGGACCATAATGATGAATAATTAAATTATGAAATTCATAACCTTCTATTAAGACAAATAATAAACCTGCAAATAAAGTTAAAAATAAACTAATTATAATATAATAATATTTGTATAACTTAAGAAATACAACTGCAAAAGAATACATAATAGAACTAAATAAAAGCAAAAAAGTTTCAAATATTACCAGAGGAATATTAAAAATACTTTTTAATAAAAATAAATCCTTGCTAGTATTAATAATAACTGCATAAGTTGCAAAAAGGACTGCAAAAACTATACAATCACTCATAAGATAAATCCATAAACCTAAAAATGATTTATTCTCAGATATTGAATGATTTGCAAAATTATATTTTAATTTAGATTTAATAAAAAAACTTAAATTAGAAATTTTTAATAACATAATTTAAGACCTATTTTTATATGAATTAATATTCAGTTTACTATCTAATTTCTTCATTTCTAAGGCTGTAATTATATAACTTATATTATTATCTAAACTTTTAAATACTATAAAAACTAAAATAATAAATAAAGAAAATAAAAACAACCATAATATATGCCAAACAGCTGAAAAACCTAATAAAGTAGAAAAAATTCCAATAAAAAAACCAGAAACAGTATTTTTTGGCATTTTTATATCAGAAAAAAATGTTTTATTTAATTTATCTTTATTTAATTTATCTTTATTTAATTTATTAAACCAAAAATTATCTCTTGATAAAACTTTAGGTATAACAGAAAAATTATAAAAAGGAGGAGGTGATGATATAGACCATTCCAAAGTTCTACCATTCCAAGGATCACCACTAATATCTAAATTTAATTTACGATTTTTAAAAGAAACTACAAACTGAATAATCTGAGAAATTATTCCTAAACCTATTAGAAATACACCAAAAAATGCAATAGTTAACATATCGTGAAATTTATGATCAATATTTTGACTAATACGTCTAGTCATACCAAGTAATCCTAAATAGTATAAAGGCATAAAAGCAAATAAAAAACCAAAAATCCAAAGATAAAATGATCTTTTTCCCCATTTTTCATCTAAAATAAAACCAAAAACTTTAGGAAACCAATAATTTATTCCAGCAAAACATCCAAATACAACTCCGCCAATTATTACATTATGAAAATGAGCCACAAGAAATAAACTATTATGTAGTAAAAAATCTGCAACTGGTAATGATAACAAGACACCAGTCATACCACCAATAGAAAATGTAATTAGAAAACCAATAGTCCAAAGCATAGAAGAATGCATATGTATACGTCCTTCATACATAGTAAATAACCAATTAAAAATTTTAACACCTGTAGGAATAGCTATTATCATTGTAGCAATACCAAAAAAAGCATTAACATCAGCTCCGGCACCCATAGTAAAAAAATGATGTAGCCAAACTACAAAGGATAGAATAGTTATTGAAAAAGTAGCATATACTAATGATTTATAACCAAATATAGCTTTTCTAGAAAATGTAGATACTATTTCAGAAAAAATACCAAATGCAGGTAATACTAATATATAAACTTCTGGATGACCCCATATCCAAATTAAGTTTACATACATCATAGCATTACCTCCAAAATCATTTGTAAAAAAATGAAAATTAAAATATCTATCTAATGTAAGTAATAATAGAGTTGTACTTAATACTGGAAATGATGCAACAATTAAAATGTTAGAACAAAATGATGTCCAAACAAATATTGGCATTCTCATTAAATACATACCAGGAGATCTCATTTTTATTATAGTTACCAAAAAATTTATTCCTGTTAATATAGTTCCTGCTCCAGAGATTTGCAAACTCCATATCCAGTAATCTACACCAACACCAGGATTATATTCAATACCAGATAATGGAGGATAAGCTAACCAACCTGTTTGTGCAAACTCACCCACTCCTAAAGAAATATTGATTAATAATGCTCCGCTTATTGTTAACCATAAACTTAAGTTATTTATAAAAGGGAAAGCTACATCTCTAGCTCCAATTTGTAAAGGTAATACAAAATTCATTAATCCAATAATTAAAGGCATAGCAACAAAAAAAATCATGATTACCCCATGAGCAGTAAATATTTGATCATAATGATGTTGAGGTAAAAAACCATGACTAAAAACAGAAGAAGATAAGAACTGTTGAGTACGCATCATAATAGCATCAACAAATCCTCTAATTAACATCACAAAAGATAGTATAATGTACATTATACCAATTCTTTTATGATCTACTGACGTAACCCAATCATTCCATATAATTTTCCATTTACGAGAATACGTAATAATAGAAAAAATAATTATCATAAAAGAAATAATAATAAAATATGTAAATACTATAATGGGTTCATGGTAAGGAATATCATTTAATGATAATTTTCCCAACATACTTTCTCCTTTAAAAAACTAGAATTGCATAAAAAAATGTTTTTATTTAATAAATGTTGAAAATTATTTGTTGAATTTATTAACTATTTTATTAAATAATCCAGGTACAACATTAGAAAAATATTTTATGGAGTAATCTTCATTAGGCATAGAAATATTTTTAAAAAATAAATAATCATTTAAATAGTTATTTTTATGTTGAATATTTTTAATCCATGATAAAAATTTATCATTATCATTTGTTATTTTAACAGCAAAATTCATATTTGAAAAACCTCTACCACTATAATTTGCAGAAAAACCATTAAACTTTCCAGGTTTATTTGCAATTAAATGCAAGCAAGTTTTCATTCCAGGCATAGAATATATTTGACTACCGAGAGAAGGAATGAAAAAAGAATTCATAACAGAATTAGATGTTATATTAAACTTTATTTCATTATTTACAGGAAAAACTAATTCATTTATTGTAGCAATTTTATATTTAGGATATATAAATAACCATCTCCAATCTAATGAAACAACTTCAATTTCTATAGGAGGTTTAGTATTATAAAATAATTCTTTCCTAGGATCTAGTTTATGAGATGAAAACCAAGATAAACTAGATAAAAACAATACAATTAAAATAGGAATTATCCAAATAATAATTTCTATTTTTGAAGAAAAGGACCAATTAGGATTATATTTAGCATATATATTTGACTCTCTATATTTAAAAACAAAAAAAAATGTCATAAATATAACTGGTATTACAACTAATAACATGGTTATAAGAGATATTAAAATTAAGTTATTTTCTTCTAAAGCAACATATCCGCTAGAACTTGATGATTTAAAATTATAACCACTAAATATAAAATTAATTACTGCTAAAATTAAGTATTTAAATTTATTATTAAATTTCATTTTAAAAATCACAGTTAAACAAGTTAATTAATATAATATAAAAATATTGACAAATTTGATATAAAAATAATATTTCAACAAAAATAAAATTAGCAAATAAATTAAACTTAGCATAAAATTTAAAATATAATAAGATTTAAGATTAATATTTTATATAAATTGAGAAAAAAATAAAATGATAGTAAAGATTATAGAAGCAAAATTGAAAAAAAAATTTAATCCATGCAAAATTTTGTTATATAATGAAAATAAAAAACATAGAAAAAATTCAAAAAAAATACACATAAAAATAATAATTATAAGCAATTATTTTTTAGAAAAGTCTATTATAGATAGACATAATGAAGTACATTTAACAATTTTTCAAGAAATAAAAAACCATATTAATTCATTAGATATGTATACATATACATACAATGAATGGAAAACAAAACAAAATATATTAACAATAAAAAAAACATGTTTAAAAAAATAATTTTTAATAAAAAATGAATAAATTATGAATAAAATAGAAAAAATTTTTTTAATAAAAATAAAAAAAAACGAAATAAAAAAAGAAAAAAATAAAATTATAAAAAATAAAAATTCATTTTCAGTAAACGGTTTCAGAAGAGGAAAAATACCTGAAAAAATAATAAAATCAAAATATAAAGATTACATAGAAAAATCAGCAATTAAAGAAATTTTAAAAAATAAAATAGCAAAAATTTTATATAAAAAAAATATTAATATAGATACAGAGGTTAGTATATCCGAATTACATAATAATACATCTGATGAATTAACATATAAAATTTATGTAAATACTTATCCAAATATAAATTTAAGTAAAATATTAGATTCAATTGAAATAGAAAAAAATGTTTTAAAAATTACAGATGAGGATATTCAATATACAATAAATTCACTTAGATATTTAAATGCTAAATGGAAAACAAAAGAAAAAACCATACAAAAATCAGATAAAATCAAAATAGAATTAAAATGTTACTACAAAAATAAAATACTAAAAAAATTTAGTATTAAAAATTTAGAATTTATAGTAGGAAATAATAATCTTATAAAAGAAATAGATAAAATAGTAATTAATAAAAAATTACATGAAGAATTTAAAATTAATAATGAATTTATAAATGAAAAATATAATAATAAATTTAATAAAAAAAATTTAAAGATATTTATTAAAATAAACAAAATAAAAGAAATGATATTACCTAAAGTTAATAAAAAATTTATTCAAAAAATTGGAATAAAAAAACCATCAATAAAAAATTTTCATGAAGAAATAAAACAAATAATACAAAATGAAACAAAAAAAATTGTACAAAAACAGATAAAATTTAGAATTATTCAAAAAATAATAAAATTAAATCCAATAAATTTTCCAGATACAATAATAAAAAAAGAAATAAGCAAAATAAAACATTTAAATATAAAAAATGAAAAACAAAGTATACTGACTAGGTTTGTTACAGATAAAGAATATTATGAAACTGCTATATACAACATATACTATAAATTAATTCTAAAAGAAATAAAAGAGCTATATAAAAAAGAAAATAAAAATTATAAAAGCAAAATATTAAACAAAAAAAATAAAATATTAAATAATAATAAATTTAAAATAGAAGAAAAAACAACCAATACAAAATTAATAGAAGAATTAATAATAGAAAATCATGCAATTAAAAATTTGCTAAAAAAAATTAAATTTAGAAAAAAAATATGTTCTTTTAAAGAATTAATAAAACAATAAATAATTTAAAAAATTAAAAGGAGTATAAAAATGTTAATCAGAAACAATTCTTTTAATTCAGCTCTAATTCCAATTGTTATAGAAAAAAATAATCAAGGAGAGCGTTCTTATGATATATATTCTCGTTTATTAAAGGAACGTATAATATTTATCACTGGAATAATTGAAGACAAATTATCTGAATTAGTAATCGCTCAACTGCTATTCTTAGAATCTGAAAATCCAAAAAAAGATATAAGTTTATATATAAACTCACCAGGAGGTGTAATTACTGCAGGTCTTTCTATTTACGATACCATGAAATTTATAAAACCAGATATTAGCACTATATGTATAGGACAAGCATGTTCTATGGGAGCACTTATTTTGTCATCAGGAACAAAAAATAAAAGATTCTGTTTACCTAATTCTAGAATTATGATCCATCAACCAATAGGTGGTTATAAAGGTCAAGCAAGTGATATAGAAATTCATGCAAATGAGATTATTAAAGTTAAGAAACAAATTAATCAAATTATATCAAATAATAGCGGTAAATCACTAAAAAAAATAAAAAAAGATACAGAAAGAGATTACTTCATGTCACCAGAAGAAGCATTAAAATATGGTTTAATAGATTCAATACTATTGAATAGAATATAATTCTAATTAAATTAAAATATAAAGTTTGAGGTAATAATGAAAAATAAAGGATTAGGAGAAAAAGAAAAAAAAACATATTGTTCTTTTTGCGGAAAATCTCAAAAAGAAATCCAAAAATTAATAGCTGGACCATCAGTTTTTATATGTAATGAGTGTGTATATTTGTGTAATGAAATTATAAATAAACAAATAAACAAAAAAGAAAAAATAAAAGAAAAATATTTATTAAAACCTCATGAAATTAAAAAAAATTTAGATGATTATGTCATTGGACAAGAAAATACAAAAAAAATATTATCTGTTGCTGTGTATAATCATTATAAAAAGTTAAATTATATAAAAGATAAAAAAGAAAAAATTAAATTAGGTAAAAGCAATGTTTTATTGATTGGATCTCCCGGAAGTGGTAAAACATTATTAGCAGAAACTCTAGCTAACATATTAAACATACCTTTTACAATATCAGATGCGACAACTTTAACAGAAGCAGGATATGTAGGTGAAGATGTAGAAAATATTATTCAAAGATTATTGCAAAAATGTAATTATGATATAGAAAAAGCAGAAAGAGGAATAATTTATATAGATGAAATTGATAAAATATCTAGAAAATCTGACAATACTTCAATTACTAGAGATGTATCTGGAGAAGGAGTACAGCAAGCTTTATTAAAAATAATTGAAGGAACAGTTGCTTTAATTCCTCCAAAAGGAGGAAGAAAACATCCAAACCAAGAATTTTTAAGAGTTGATACATCTAATATTTTATTTATATGTGGTGGTGCATTTACAGGATTAGATCAAATTATATCTCAAAGAACAGAAAGTTTAAATAGTATAGGTTTTAGAGCAAAATCAATAGAAAAGAATAAAAAAATTATAAATAATAATTTATTTAAAAAAATAACACCAAAAGATCTAATTAAATTTGGTTTAATTCCAGAATTTGTAGGAAGATTACCTATAATAACAGTATTAAATGATTTAAATGAAAAATCTTTAATAGAAATTCTATGTAAACCTAAAAATTCATTAGTAAAACAATATAAAAAATTATTTGAAATTGATGGAATTGAACTAAATTTCAACGAAGAATCAATTAAAGAAATAGCTAAACAAGCAATTTCTAAAAAAATAGGTGCTCGTGGTTTAAGAACTATTATGGAAGAAATCTTATTAGATACAATGTATGATTTACCTTCAATAAAAAATAAAAAAACAATATTAATTAACAAAGATGTAATTAAAGGTCATGAAAAACCTTTTATAAAATAAAAATTTAATAAATTTTTAAAACAAATTATTAATTTGAATAAATATTCTATTTTTTTATTAAATGCTTAACTTTGAATATCAAAAATCTATCCTAATATACTCAGATTTTTTGTGGGCCTAACAACTGCACATATAATAATATTTTTGTAGTTTCAGTACTTAGCATAAATTAACTAAGAGAGAGCTCTATGAATACTGAGTGTTCAAAATATATCGAAATTCCTGTGTTACCATTACGTGACGTTGTAGTATATCCATATATGGTAATTCCTTTATTTGTAGGAAGAAAAAAGTCTATAAAGTGTATTGAAGCATCAATGAAACAAAAAAAACAAATTATATTAATAGCACAGAAAGATGCATCTCAAGAAGAACCAGATATTAATGATTTATTTAACGTAGGTTCTATAGCTTCTATTTTACAAATGCTAAAATTACCAGACGGTACTGTTAAAGTATTAGTAGAAGGTTTGCAACGTGCTCGTATTGTAAAATTAAAAGACAAAAAAGAATATTTTTTAGCAAAAGTAGAATATATAATTTCATCTATTTCAAATGAAAAAGAAAATAAAATACTAATAAAAACATCTATTAACCAATTTGAAAAGTACATAAGAAGTAACAAAAAAGTATCTCTAGAAATTTTAAATACAATCAAGAATATAAATGATATTGATAAAATAGCAGATATAATAGCTTCAAATATGCCGTTGAAAATAAAAGAAAAACAAACTATCTTAGAAATGTTAAATACAAATGAAAGATTAGAATACTTAATGGCTATTATGGAATCTGAGATAGATCTATTACAAATAGAAAAAAAAATACGTGATAGAGTAAAAAAGCAAATGGAAAAAAGCCAAAGAGAATACTATTTAAATGAACAAGTTAAAGCGATACAAAAAGAACTAGGAGATATGGATGATACACCTGATGAATATCAGGTATTAAATAGAAAAATTAAAGAAGCTAGAATGCCTAAAGAAGCAAAGAAAAAAACAATATCTGAATTACAAAAATTAAAAATGATGTCTTCTATGTCTGCAGAAGCAACTGTAGTACGTAGTTATATAGACTGGATGATACAAGTTCCATGGAATAAAAGAAGCAATATAAAAAAAGATCTAACTAAAGCAAAAGAACTATTAGACAAAGATCATTTTGGATTAGAAAAAGTTAAAGACAGAATATTAGAATATTTAGCAGTACAAAATAGAATCAAAAAAGTTAAAGGTCCTATTTTATGTTTAGTAGGACCTCCTGGAGTTGGAAAAACTTCACTTGGTAAATCTATAGCCAAAGCTACTGGAAGAAAATATATTAGAATGGCTTTAGGAGGAGTAAGAGATGAAGCAGAAATTAGAGGTCATAGACGTACATATATTGGATCTATGCCAGGAAAGTTAATCCAAAAAATGGCTAAAATAGGAGTAAAGAATCCTCTATTTTTATTAGATGAAATAGATAAAATGTCATGTGATATGAGAGTAGATCCTACTGCTGCATTATTAGAAGTTTTAGATCCTGAACAAAATATATCATTCAATGATAACTATTTAGAAGTTGATTATGATCTTTCAGATGTAATGTTTGTAGCAACATCTAATTCAACAAATATTCCAGTAGCTTTACTTGATAGAATGGAAATAATTCGTATATCTGGATATACAGAAGACGAAAAACTAAATATAGCTCAAAAACATTTAATTAAAAAACAAAAAGAAAGAAATGCTTTAAAAAAAAATGAAATAGATATTCAAGATAGCGCTGTTATTAATATAATTCGTTATTACACAAGAGAATCAGGCGTCAGAAATTTAGAAAAGGAAATAGCAAAATTATGTAGAAAAACTGTTAAAAATTTATTATTAAATAATATGATAAAAAATACCATAATAAATAAAAAAAATTTAAAAGATTTTCTGGGAATAGAAAGATTTGATTTTGGAAGAAAAAGTAAAAAAAATCAAATAGGACAAGTAGTTGGTCTTGCATGGACAGAAGTAGGAGGAGATTTATTAACAATAGAAACAGCATCAGTAAAAGGTAAAGGAAAATTAATTTATACAGGATCACTAGGCGAAGTCATGCAAGAATCAATACAAGCAGCTTTAACAGTAGTAAGACATAGATCAAATAAACTAAAAATTAAAGATAACTTTTATGAAAAATATGATATACATGTACATGTTCCAGAAGGTGCTACACCTAAAGATGGTCCAAGTGCAGGTATAGCTATGTGTACTGCTATAGTATCTTCATTAACAGAAAACGCGGTTAAAGCTGAAATAGCTATGACAGGAGAAATAACATTGAGAGGACAAGTTTTACCTATAGGAGGATTAAAAGAAAAATTATTAGCTGCTCATAGAGGAGGAATTAAAATAGTCTTAATACCTAATGAAAACAAAAAAGATCTAGAAGAAATACCAAAAAACATAATAAAAAACTTGCATATACACCCAGTAAAATATATTGAAGAAGTATTAGAACTTGCCCTTGAGCGCTCACCTTATAAATTAAAAAAATAGTTAAATTTTAAATAAATTAAAAAAAATGGTAAAACTTTTTATAAAAGTTTTACCAAAAATTTTGCAACACAAAATAATTTATAAATAAATTAAAATAATTTATGCTTAATAAAAATTTATAAGGATTTAAATAATGCAAATAATAAATTCCTCTTCGAATAAAAAAGTAAAATTAATCTTATACTTTATAATATTAATTATTGTTGTTAGTGGATTAAGTAATTTTGTTATTTCAAATAATGAACCTTACATTGCAATAGTAAATGGAGAAAAAATATTAAAAAAACAATTTGATTATATCTATAATATAGAAATACAAAAACAAAAAAATTTTTTTGGTAAAGATTTTGATAAAATAAAAAATAATTTTTATTATATAAAACAAATAAAACAGCAAATATTAAATAAATTAGTAAATGAATTAATTTTAATACAATATGCAAATAAATTTAAAATTAATGTTTCAGATAGCAAAATCAAACAAATAATTCTTTCAGAACCTATGTTTCAAAAAAAAGGAAAATTTGATTCAAAAAAACAATTATTAATTTTAGAAGAAGCTGGTATAAGTCTAAAAGACTATATAAAAGAAATAAGAAAAAAAATTATCACTGAAAATTTTATAAATATGATAGAAAAAACTGAATTTACTTTTGATAATAATGTAGAAAACTATATAAAATATATAACAGAAGAAAGAACAGTAGAAAAATTAATATTAAATAAAAAAAATTACAACAAAAAAATAAAAATTACAGACAAAAATATTAAATTATTTTATAAAAAACATAATAATATTTTTAATATTCCAGAAAGAATTAAAATTCAGTATAAAAAAATAAATATGTATGAAATAAATAAATATTATACTTTAACAAAAAATACATTTGATAAAATCATAGATAAAAATATAAAATTTGATATAAATATAGATAAAATAACTAAAAAAAAGATAAATAATAAAATATCAAAATTTAATATAACACCTTGGTTTAATAAAAATTATTTAATTGATAGAATTAAATTTATAAAATCTGAAAAAATAAAAAATTATATATTCGAAATTTTAATAAAAGAAAAAAGTAAAAACTATAAAATAATACCAATCAATAATAATCAAGTATTAATTTTAAAAATCTATGATTATAAACCAAAACATAAAAAAAATATTGAAGAAAATAAAAAGGATATAATCTCACATTTAAAAAATTTATTAATAGAAAAAAATACAATAATTCAAGCATATAAAATAATTAATCAATTAAAAGAAAATAAAAATCAATTATTAAATAAATTTAAGTTAAAGTTTAATAAACAAGAAACATTTAAAAGAAATAGTGAAAACTATATTAATAAAATTGTATTTTCTATGAATAATTTTAATAACAAAAAAAATAAATATAAGGTAATAAAAGATTTAAAAGGAAATATTACTATATTAAAATTAAAATATAAAAAATTTCACAAAATTAAAAAAGAACAAAAAGAGATAATAGCTCAAAATATCATTAAAAATGACATTGAATCAATATTTTATGCTCTTATAAATTCATTAAAAAACCAATCAAAAATTGAATTTATTAATAATAATTAATAGTATATATTTAATTTATAAAATGTTTAATATATAAAAATTAAATATAAGATTATTTAAATAATTATATGTTATATAAATTTATATATAATAATTTTATAAATTTATAAACGTAAAATATTCCAATTAAATAAAATTTACAATAAGATAATATTTATATATTGAATAATTTTAAAATATAAATTTATAATAAAATTATTAGATCATAAAAATATATAATTATTACAAATAAATTTTAATTAAAAGGAATATTAGGTGAAACTATTTAAACAATTAAAATGGTATTTTAATAAAGAATGGAAAAGATATTTAGGATCTATTATTTTATTAACAATAGTTGCCATTTTACAATTAATACCACCTAAAATAGTTGGTATAATAGTAGATTTAATGGAAAGAAAAAAATTTATAGAAAAAAAAATATTAATGTGGATTATTATTATGTTAATTACATCAATTTTAATATATTTTTTTCGTTATTTATGGAGAATTCTTTTATTTGGAGCCTCATATAATTTAGCCATTGAATTAAGAAAAAAATTTTATTGTCATATAAGCAAGCAACCTCCAGAATTCTATCTAAAACATAGAACAGGTGATTTAATGGCAAGAGCAACAAATGATATAGATAGAGTTGTATTTGCTGCAGGTGAAGGAGTATTAACCCTTGTAGATTCTTTAGTAATGGGAATACTAGTATTGATAATTATGAGTACTCAAATAAGTTTTATTTTAACAATTATCTCATTAATTCCTATGCCTATTATGGCAATTTTTATAAAAAAATATGGAGAAATGCTGCATATCAGTTTCAGAAAATCTCAAGCTGCTTTCTCAGAACTAAATAATCAAACACAAGAAAGTTTATCATGTATACGAATGATAAAATCATTTGGATTAGAAAAACAAGAATTAAATAAATTCTTGAAGTTTGCTAGTAATGCAGGAAAAAAAAATATGAAAGTAGCGAAAATAGATGCTAAGTTTGATCCAACTATATATTTATCTATTGCATTTTCTAATTTACTAGCTGTTATACAAGGAGGTTATCTAGTATGGAACAATATAATAACTATAGGACAATTAACTAGTTTTATCATGTATCTAGGATTAATGATATGGCCTATGTTAGCTATAGCATGGATGTTTAATATAGTACAAAGAGGAAGTGCTGCATTCGATAGAATAAACTTGATATTTAAAGAAAATAATTGTATTAAAAATGTAAAACAAAAAAAAATATCAAAAAATAAAATATTAAAAATTAAAATTGATAAATTTTATTATAAAAATCATAAAAACTTTTTTTTAAAATCAATAAACATAAAATTAATTCCAGGAAATATTTTAGGTATATGCGGCCCAACAGGATCTGGAAAAAGTACAATAATAGGATTAATTCAAAGGCATTTCAGTATAAATAAAGGAAATATTTTTTATGACAACATATCTATTTTAGATTTTAATATAAACGAATGGAGAAAAAAATTAGCAATAGTAAATCAATCTTCTTTTTTATTTTCAGACACAATTTTAAATAATATTAGTTTAGGTAAACCTAACATAGGTTATGAAAAAATAGAAAAAATTACAAGAATAGTTAATCTTCATGATGAAATAACTAAATTACCTAAAGGATATAATACAGAAATAGGGGACAGAGGAATAGTATTATCAGGAGGACAAAAACAAAGAATTGCTATAGCAAGAGCTTTATTATTAAAGAGAGAAATACTAATATTAGACGATTCATTATCAGCTATAGATAATTATACATCTAAAAAAATCTTAAGAAACTTATTTTTAAATAAAAATAAATATTTTAATACAATGATTATTAGTACACATAGATTAAATATTTTAATAAAATCAAATGAGATAATTGTAATTAATAATGGTAAAATTATAGAAAGAGGAAATCATAAAACATTAATTAGTAAAACTAATTGGTATCAAAACATATATAGTTACCAAAAAAATAATAAAAATTATATATAAAAAGTAATGTTTAATAAAATGAAAATAAAAAAGATGTTAAATTTAATTAAAATATCACCTACACTACATAGATTATTATCTTATGCTTATCCTTGGAAAAAATCAATATTTATTGCATTAATAATGCTAACTGGAGCTTCAATTTCTGAAACAATATGTCCTTTATTAATTAGTTATTTTATTGATGATATAATAGCTAAACATAAATTTATACCTAAAATTTTTATTTTATTACTTTTTAGTTTTATTATATTACAAATAATATCTATTATATTACACTATTTTCAAAATTTGATATTAAGTAAAATAGCTATAGAAATATTAAAAAAAGTAAGAATTGATGTAATGAAATCTGCTATTTTACAACCTTTAAGTAAGTTTGACAAACAGCCTATTGGTCAAATTATAGCAAAAGTAACAAATGATACAGAACTAATAAAAGATCTATATGATACAGTTATAATTTCAGTACTCAGAAGTTTTATATTAATTTTTACAATTCTTATAGCTATGTTTACTGTAAAATGGGAAATGGCTGTAATAACAATAATTGTTTTTCCTTTAATAATTATTGTTATGATAATATATCAACATTATAGTATTCCCATCTTAAGAAAAGTTAGATCGTACTTAGCAAACATTAATAATAGTTTTAACGAAGCAATTAAAGGAATGAAAATTTTACAACAATTTAGACAAGAAGATAGATTTGGCAAAAAGATTCAAAAACATAGCAAGTTTCACTATAAATTTAGAATGCAAACACTGCGTTTAGATGGTTTTTTATTAAGACCATTACTCAGTCTATTTTCAGGTTTAGTGTTATGCGGATGGATAATTTTGTTTAGCTTCTATCCTAAAGGAACATTTGAAATAGGAATACTTTACGTTTTTATAAATTATTTAAGCAGACTAAATGAACCTTTAATAACAATAACAACTCAGCAATCTATATTACAACAAGCAATAGTATCAGGAGAAAGAATCTTTCAATTAATAGATTCTCCTAAACAAAAATATGGAAAAGATAATAACTCAATATCAGAAGGAAAAATTAATATTAAAAATCTTAATTTTTCTTACCATATCAAAGATGAAAAAATATTAAAAAATATTAATTTAAAATTTAGATCGAAAGAATTCATTGCATTAGTAGGACGAACAGGAAGCGGAAAAAGCACTTTAGCAAATTTATTAATGGGATATTATCAAATTAATGATGGAAATATATACATTGATGGAAGAAAAATAAATGATCTTAGTCAAAAATGCTTAAGAAAAGGTATATCAATGGTTCAACAAGAACCATACATTTTAGCTGATAGTTTATTTTATAATATAACATTAGGAAGAAATATTTCAGAAAATACTGTATGGAAAATATTAGAAATAGTTCAAATGAAAAAATTTACTGAATCTATGAAATATGGAATTCATTCTATATTAGGAGAAGAAGGAAATAATCTATCAATAGGACAAAAACAATTATTATCTATTGCTAGAGTACTAGTAAGTTATCCAAAAATTCTAATACTAGATGAAGCAACAGCAAATATTGATTCAGAAACAGAAATAGCAATACAAAAAACTCTAAAAAAAATCAAAAAGAAAACAACTCTTATTATAATAGCGCATAGACTTTCTACTGTTACAGAAGCAGATTCTATTATAGTTTTAAATAAAGGTGAAATAGTAGAACAAGGATCTCATGAAGAATTAATGAAAAAAAAATCAAATTATTGGAATATGTATAAACTAAAAAATAAAATTTAATTTTTTAAAATTAAATAATTAAAAATTATATATAAAAAGAGGTCTTGATAGCTGGATATAATTACCGAACTTATTTGTTATGGATGCTTCTTTCCAGACCTGACCTAGTTAACAAAAAGCAAGTAAAAATATACTAAACAAGAACCTCTATCTGTAAAGATATCAATTTAGCTACCAATATGTCAAGTAATTTATATTAAAATTTAAAAATAAATTATTATATAAAAAAATGAAAAAAATAAATTATACTGCTCTTGCTAGAAAATGGAGACCTAAATTATTTAAAGAAGTAGTAGGGCAAAAATATATTATTAATGCTATATCAAATGGATTATTTTTACAAAAAATTCATCATTCTTGGTTATTTTCAGGAACTAGAGGAGTAGGAAAAACTACTATTGCTAGAATATTAGCTAAAAGTTTAAATTGTGAAAAAGGAATTAGTCCTACACCATGTAGAAAATGTTCAAATTGTAAAGAAATAGAAGAAGGTAACTTTATTGATTTTATTGAAATAGATGCTGCTTCAAGAACTAAAGTTGAAAATATAAGAGAATTATTAGATAATATGAAATATTTACCAGTAAAAGGTAAATTTAAAATTTATTTAATAGATGAAATACATATGTTATCTAAAAGTAGTTTTAATGCTTTATTAAAAACATTAGAAGAACCACTTTCACATATAAAAATAATTTCTGCTACAACAGAAATTAATAGAATTCCTCTAACATTTATTTCAAGATGTTTGTATTTCAATTTAAGATTAATATCTAAAACAGAAATATTAAATTATTTAAAAAATATTTTAACAATAGAAAAAATTGATTTCAAAATAGAAGATCTTAAAAAAATTGCAGAAGAAGCACAAGGTAGTATGAGAGATGCTCTAAATATAACAGAAAAATCTATAAGTGTTAAAAAAAATAATGAAAGTATAGAAAATATTTATATAAAAATTGAGAATGAAATTAAACAAAAAGATATATCTAAAATTATATTTTATTTAATAAAATGTCAATCATATAAAGTAATAAAATTTTTAAATAGATCAGAATTATATAATTTAAATTGGGATAATTTTCTTTCAGAGATATTATATGTATTACATAATATGGCCTTGATGAAAAATTTTCCTATAATGGAGAAAATTCAAATAGAAAATAAAATTAGTAATATTCAAGAAATAACTAAAGAAATAAAAATAAAAGAAATTCATTTATTATATAAAACTATTCTAAAAGCAAAAAAAGATATAAAATATGCTCCAAGCAAGAAAATAGGAGTAGAAATGATATTTTTAGAATTTTTAAGTAAAATAAAACAAAATACAGAAATCGAAAAAAAAAATAGAAACTAACAAATTCATAAAAATAAAAAATAATTTAATAAAAATAAAATATAAGAAAGAAAAAATAAGAGAATTAAAAACATAACAAATAAAACTATCAATAAATTCATAAATCTAAAAAAATTGAAAAAATACAGAAAAAAACAAAAAATAAAATTATTGATCAAAATATTGTTTTGATAAAAAAACATTTGATGCTGAAATAAAAAAATAATAATATATTTTAACAAATGAAACATTTTTATGGAGAAAATTTAATATGTTAAATAAAGGAGGAATAAATAACCTCATGAAGCAAGCACAAAAGATGCAAGAAAAGATGTCTAAAGTTCAAAAAGAAATATCAGTTATGGAAGTAACAGGTGAATCAGGAGCTGGTTTAGTAAAAATTACTATAAATGGATCATATAACTGCATAAAAACAGAAATAGATCCCACTTTATTCAAAGAAAATGAAAAAGAAATGCTAGAAGATTTAGTAGTAGCAGCATTTAATGATGCTTCAAGAAAAATCTCAGAACTACAAAAAAATAAAATGTCCTTAATTTCAAATAATATGAATTTACCAAATGGTTTTAATATGCCTTTTTAAAAAAAGAGATAAAATTTTATGAAAGAAAATAAAACATATAAATTTAAATCAGAAGTAAAACAATTATTGAATTTAATGATAAATTCATTATATTCGAATAAAGAAATATTTATGAGAGAACTGATATCAAATGCATCAGATGCTATAGATAAATTACGTTTTAAAATAATATCTGAACCTAAAATATATAAAAATAACAATGAAAATAAAATACGTATATCTGTAAATAAAGATAATAAAACTTTGATAATTAAAGATAATGGTATAGGTATGAGTTATGATGAAGTTATTGAAAATTTAGGAACTATAGCTAAATCAGGAACAAAATCTTTTATTGAGTCATTAACATCAAATAAAGATAATAATAATCAATTAATAGGAAAATTTGGAGTAGGTTTTTATTCATCATTTATTGTATCTAAAAAAGTACAAGTTAAAACCAGATCTGCCAAATTAAAAAAAGAAGAAGGAGTATGTTGGGAATCTAAAGGAGAAGGAGAGTACTCTATTAAAAAGATAATAAAAGAAGATATAGGAACTGAAATAATTTTAAGTATTAAAAAAGAAAATATAGAATTTCTAGATACTTGGAAAATACAAAGTATTATACATAAATATTCAGATCATATATCAATACCTGTAGAGCTACAAATTTTAGATGAAAAAAATAAAGATCTTTATTGGAAACAAATAAATCAAGCTACAGCACTATGGACTAAAGAAAAATCAAATATTAGCGAAAAAGAATATCAGGAATTTTATAAATATATATCAAAAGATTCAAATGCACCAATATATTGGACTCATAATAAAGTAGAAGGAAATCAAGAATATATAAATTTATTATATATTCCTAGTAAAGCACCATGGGATATATGGAATCGTGAAAATAAACATGGATTAAAACTATATGTAAAACGTGTTTATATCATGGATGATGCAGAGCAATTTTTACCTAATTACCTTAGATTTATAAAAGGATTAATAGATTCAGATGATCTTCCTTTAAACATTTCTAGAGAAATTCTTCAAGATAGTAGTCTAATTAATAAATTAAAAAAATCTTTAACAAATAGATCATTAAAAATGTTAGAAACACTGTCTATAAAAGACAAAAAAAAATATGAAACATTTTGGAAAGAATTTGGTTTAGTTTTAAAAGAAGGAATAGCTGAAGATTTAAATAATAAAGACAAAATAGCTAAATTAATACGTTTTGCATCTATTAAAAATAAAAGTAATATACAAAATTTATCATTAGATGATTATATAAATAACATGATAAAAAATCAAGAAAAAATATATTTTATTACAGCTGATAGTTATAATTCTGCTATAAATAGTCCTCACTTAGAATTTTTTAAAAAAGAATCAATAGATGTTTTATTGCTATCAGATAAAATAGATGAATGGATGATGAGTTATCTTACAGAATACAAAGGAAAAAAATTTCAATCTGTAAGTAAAAAAGATGAATCATTAAAAAAAATATTGGATATTAAAGAAAATAAAAAAACAGAAAAAGTTAACTTTAAAATGTCTAAATTTTTAGAAAATGCAAAAAAAATACTAGGAGATAAAGTTAAAGATGTTAGTTTTACAGATAGATTAATAAAAGTACCTTCTATAGTTATTACTGATAACGATCAAATAAGCACACAGATGGCTAAATTATTTGCATCAGCGGGCCAAAAAGTACCTGAAATTAAATATATTTTTCAAATAAATCCTAATCATTTTTTAATAAAAGAAATTATAGAAATAAATAATGAAGAAAATTTGTCTGAATGGATAAATTTATTACTAGAACAAGCTTTATTTATAGAAAAAGGAACATTAAATGATCCTAATAAATTTATAAATAGAACAAATAAATTAATGGAAATATTATTTAATAAAAATAATAATAAAATTATATTATAAATATATAAATAAAAATACCTTACCTGTTTTAAAAAATAGTAAAATTATATGTTTTTAGTATAAAAATGATGTAAAATTTTTAAAAGTTTAATAAAATTAAATAATAAGAGAAACTAAAAAACTATGCGTATTATTTTACTAGGTGCACCTGGAACAGGTAAGGGAACTCAAGCCAAATTAATTTCTGATATATACAAAATTCCTAATATCTCTACAGGAATAATTTTAAGAAAACAAATAAAAAAAAATAAACAAATAAAAAAAATTATAGAATCAGGAAAATTAGTAAGTGATGAAATAGTTATTTCATTAATAAAAAAAAGAATATCTCAAATAGATTGCAAAAAAGGATTTATATTGGATGGTTTTCCTCGAACAATATTTCAGGCCGAAGCGATGCAAAAAGAAAAAATTAAAGTAGATTATGTTTTAGAATTTAAGCTATCAATTAATCAAATTATAAAACGAATTACAGGAAGAAGAATTCATTTAAAATCGGGAAGATCTTATCATATTCAATTTAAAAAACCAATATTAGAAGGAAAAGATGATATAACAGGAGAAAGTTTAGAAATACGTAAAGATGATAATATATTAATTTTAAAAAAAAGACTAAAAGAATATAAATTTAATAGAATATTATTAATGAATTTTTATCTTAAAGAAAAAAACAAAAAAAAACTAAAATACAAAATAATAAATGCTAATGAAAACACGGAAACAATTACATCTAAAATAAAAGATATAATCTCTAAAAAATATTAAAATATGATAGTTTTGAAAACTAAATAAAAATCTTAGTTTTTTTGCGCTTTACTGGATTCGAACCAGTGACCTACGGCTTAGAAGGCCGTTGCTCTATCCATCTGAGCTAAAAGCGCTTGTAAAAAAAATTATTAATCTTAAAAAAATATTAACTCTAAATATTATAATATTTTAAAAAAATAAAATCAATTAAAATTATATTTATAAAAATAAAAAATTTATATTATAAATATAATTAGAGTATAAAAAATGAAAAAATCAAAAATTATAGATGGTATAAAAATTTCTAATGAAATTATAGATAAAATAAAAAATCAAGTAAAAAAAAGAATTCAAAAAAAAGCAAAAATTCCATATTTAGCTGTAATTATTATAGGAGATAATCCGGCATCTAAAATATATGTCCAAAAAAAAGAAAATAAATGCAAAGAAGTAGGTTTTATATCAAAAACTTTTTATTTTTCTAAAGAAGTAAGAGAAACTAAAGTTATAAATCTAATAAAATCTTTGAATAAAGATAATAATATAGATGCTATATTAGTACAATTACCATTACCTAATCATATTAATAAAAATAAAATTATAAATAGTATTTCAATATATAAAGATGTAGATGGCTTTAATCCATATAATACAGGTAGTTTATGCCAAGGTACTCCTAAGCTAAGACCTTGTACTCCCAAGGGAATTATGAGTTTACTAAATGCATACAATATAAAAACTCACGGATTAAATGCAGTAGTAATAGGAGCTTCAAATGTAGTAGGAAGACCTATGGGATTAGAACTACTATTAGCAGGTTGTACAACTACTATAACACATCGTTTTACTAAAAATTTAAAAGAATATACTAAACTTGCAGATTTGTTAATAGTAGCAGTAGGAAAAGCAAATTTTATTAATAGTGACTGGATAAAAGACAAAGCTATAATAATAGATGTAGGAATAAATAAATTAAAAAACGGTAAAATAGTAGGAGATGTTAACTTTAAATCTATGTTATTAAAAGCCTCTTATATAACTCCTGTACCAGGAGGAGTAGGACCAATGACAATAGCATCTCTTTTAGAAAACACATTAGAAGCATGTAAAAATTTATCTAAAATAAAAAATTAAAAAACTATTTATAAATAAATCTTTATTTCCATTTCCATAAAGTTCCTTCTGGTGTATCTTCAAGTATAACACCCAAAAGTGATAATTTATGACGTATATAATCTGCATAATGCCAAGAACTATTAATTCTTGCATGTTTTCTTAAAAGAACTAAGTTTTCAATTTCAGATATAGATTGATTTTGTCTAGTTTTTTTATTATTAAAAAAATCAACAGAACTTTGAAGTAATAAACCCAAAATGTTTGATAATAATTTTAATTTAAAAGCTAATTTTTGTGTTTCAAAATCATTATTTAATAATTTACTACGATTTATTTTATGAGCTAAAGAAAATAATACTCTTAAAGCTTTTGGTGTGTTGAAATCATCATTCATAGCTTCGTAAAAAGAATGCTCAAATTCAAGTCCAATTATTTCTTTATTTAATTTCATATATGATGAAGAAACAATTATTTTATCAGCTTTAGTACCACGCATTGCAATATATAAACGTTCTAAAGATAAACGTGATTGAAATAATTTTTCTTTATTATAATAAATAGGATGTCTATAATGACTAGAAATTATAAACAAACGAATAGTTTCATGATCATATAATTTTAGCAACTCTCTTATAGTTAAAAAATTTCCATATGATTTAGACATTTTTCTGTTTTGAGTAATAATCATACCAACATGCATCCAATAATTAACATATTTACAATTATTAAAACAAGTTGATTGAGATATTTCATTTTCATGATGAGGAAAAATTAGATCAGACCCTCCACCATGAATATCCAAATTAGAACCAAAGTATTTATTAATTATAGCAGAACACTCTATATGCCAACCAGGTCTACCTTTACCCCATGGAGATATCCATGATGCACCTTCCTTTATAAAAGAAGAAATTTTATTATTTTTTAAACATTTCCATAGAACAAAATCTAAAGGATTTTTTTTATGAACATTCAATTTAATACTAGAACCTATTTTTAACTTTTGAATTTTTTGTCTAGATAACTTTCCATAATCTATGTAACTATCAATAGAAAACATAACATCACCATTATTAGATATATATGCATAATTATTATCTAACAAGCAACCAATCATATTAATAATGTCATTAATATGATTGGTTGCTTTAGGTTCATAACTTGGTTTTATCATTTTTAAATCATTAAAGTCTTTATGCATATTATTAATCATATTTTTAGTAAATGAATGAATATTTTCTTTATTGATAATAGATTTATCAATAATTTTATCATCTATATCTGTAATATTTCTCACATAATTTACATTATAACCAATATGAACAAAGTAACGATATACAATATCAAATATTATAAATGTTCTAGCATGTCCTAAATGACATAAATCATATACGGTTACACCGCATACATAAATATTAATGTTATTTTTAATATTAGGTTTAAATTTTTCTTTTTTATGAGTTAATGTATTAAAAATATTTAACATATTAATCCTTTAAATTAATATAAAATATTGTATAAAAATGATATAATTTTTAAGATTAAAAAATTTATAGTAATATTATTTTAATAATAAAATATTTTAATAAAATTAAACATAGATAATTTTATTATTTAATACGATATAAAAATTAAAATATAAAAATTATAATTTAATTAAATAAATTTTTTAAGATTAATTAATTTATTAATTAAGCAAATAGAGAATAAAATGAAAAATAAATTACATGAATTAATTAAATTTCCTTGTAATTTTACTTATAAAGTAATAGGAATGGCTCATCCGGAACTTGTAGATAAAATTATCAGAGTGATACAACTACAAATTCCAGGAGACTATGCTCCTGTAGTAAAAAAAAGTAATAGAGGAAATTATCTTTCTATATCGATTACAATATTTGCTTCAAATATCAATCAAATAGAACATTTATATTACGAACTTAGTAGAATTAACATAGTAAGAATAGTATTATAATTTTCAAATTAGTAAAAATAAGAAAGTGCAGTTATATTTGAATATATTCTGCACTTAATTTTATTAGGATTTAAGATTTTAATAAAAATAATTATAATTATTAATATAATATTAATTTATTTATAAACTAACTACATTAGTAGCCGAAGGACCTTTAGCACCTTCAGTAATCTCAAATTCTACACTTTGACCTTCTGACAAAGTTTTAAATCCATTACTCTGAATAGCAGAAAAATGAACAAAAACATCTTTACTCCCATCTTCTGGAGTAATAAAACCGAATCCTTTGGATTCATTAAACCATTTAACATTACCTTTAATCTTGGACATCTTTATTACCTTAAATTAACAATAAACTTAACATTGAAACTTTTTAAAAACTTAATTATATAAGTTAATTTTTATACTAAATAAAATTTGGATTCTAACATATTCAATTAATAAATTTTAAATCAAAATGTAATTTTATTTCATTTAAAAAAATTATATTTTTATTAAATTATAAAATTTTATTAAATAAAATATATTGATACCTGGCATTTTCCTACTCTCACACAGGGAGAGCCCTGCACTACCATCGGCGTTACGACGTTTCACTTCTGAGTTCGGTATGGTATAAAATTCAGGTGGTACCATCGTGCTATTGATGCCAGGTATATAAAAATTGACAAATTGTTAAAATATCTAGGAACAAGCTTTTTTAAACAATATAATAAAACACCTATGGTGTTGCAAGATTAAGCCTCTTGGGTAATTAGTACTAGTTAGCTCAACATATTGCTATGCTTACACACCTAGCCTATCAACGTTGTAGTCTTCAACGACCCTTCAGTAAAAAATAAATATAATATTTATTTTTTCAGGGAAGACTAATCTTGGGGTGAACTTCGTGCTTAGATGCTTTCAGCTCTTATTTCTTCCGCATGTAGCTACCGGGCAATGCCATTGGCATGACAACCCGAACACCAGTGATGCGTCCACTTCGGTCCTCTCGTACTAGAAGCAGCTCCCCTCAATCTTCCTAACGCCCACGGCAGATAGGGACCGAACTGTCTCACGACGTTCTAAACCCAGCTCGCGTACCACTTTAAATGGCGAACAGCCATACCCTTGGGACCTGCTTCAGCCCCAGGATGTGATGAGCCGACATCGAGGTGCCAAACACCGCCGTCGATATGAACTCTTGGGCGGTATTAGCCTGTTATCCCCGGAGTACCTTTTATCTGTTGAGCGATGGCCCTTCCATACAGAACCACCGGATCACTAAGACCTGCTTTCGCATCTGCTCGCGTTATCACGCTCGCAGTCAAACTGGCTTATGCCTTTACACTAACCTCACGATTTCTGACCGTGATTAGCCAATCTTTGTGCTCCTCCGTTACTCTTTGGGAGGAGACCGCCCCAGTCAAACTACCCACCAGACACTGTCTCCATACCGGATAACGGTATTGGGTTAGAATATTGAGCTTTAAAGGGTGGTATTTCAAGCTTGACTCCATACAAACTAGCGTTCATATTTCTTAGTCTCCCACCTATCCTACACATTAAAGAACGACATTCAGTATCAAGCTATAGTAAAGGTTCACGGGGTCTTTCCGTCTTGCCGCGGGTACACTGCATCTTCACAGCAATTTCAATTTCACTGAGTCTCGGGTGGAGACAGCCTGGCCATCATTACGCCATTCGTGCAGGTCGGAACTTACCCGACAAGGAATTTCGCTACCTTAGGACCGTTATAGTTACGGCCGCCGTTTACCGGGGCTTCGATCAAGAGCTTTGAAAATTTTAATTTCTAACCCCATCAATTAACCTTCCGGCACCGGGCAGGCGTCACACCGTATACTTCCACTTTCATGTTTGCACAGTGCTATGTTTTTAATAAACAGTTGCAGCCAGCTGGTATCTTCGACTAAATTCAGCTAGGAAAGTAAATTTCTTCACTAATTTTAGCGTGCCTTCTCCCGAAGTTACGGCACTATTTTGCCTAGTTCCTTCACCCGAGTTCTCTCAAGCGCCTTAGTATACTCTACCTGACCACCTGTGTCGGTTTGGGGTACGATTTAACATTACCTATAGCTTAGAGGATTTTCTTGGAAGCTTGGTATTAGTTACTTCATCAAATAAATGATTCGTCATCACGCCTCAGTGTAAAGATAATCGGATTTTCCATACTATCACTCCTACACGCTTAAACCAGGATAACCGTCACCTGGATAACCTAACCTTCTTCGTCCCCCCATCGCAGCTAATATTAAGCACAGGAATATTAACCTGTTGTCCATCGACTACGCCTTACGGCCTCGCCTTAGGTATCGGCTCACCCTGCCCCGATTAACGTTGGACAGGAAACCTTGGTCTTTCGGCGAACAGGTTTTTTACCTGTTTTATCGTTACTCATGTCAGCATTCGCACTTCTGATACCTCAAATATACTTTACAATATATCTTCATAAGCTTACAGAACGCTCCCCTACCCAATAATTTAATCTTTATAAAAAGATAAAGAACTATTGCCGCAGCTTCGGTGCATAATTTAGCCCCGTTACATCTTCCGCGCAGGACGACTAGACCAGTGAGCTATTACGCTTTCTTTAAATGATGGCTGCTTCTAAGCCAACATCCTGGCTGTTTATGCCTTCCCACATCGTTTCCCACTTAATTATGACTTTGGGACCTTAGCTGGCGGTCTGGGTTGTTTCCCTTTCCACAACGAACGTTAGCACCCGCTGTGTGTCTCCCGTGATAACATTATATGGTATTTGAAGTTTGCATCGGATTGGTAAGTCAGTATGACCCCCTAACCGAAACAGAGCTCTACCCCCATATATGAATTACACGAGGCGCTACCTAAATAGCTTTCGGGGAGAACCAGCTATCTCCCGGTTTGATTGGCCTTTCACCCCTAGCCATAGGTCATCCGCTGATTTTTCAACATCAGTCGGTTCGGTCCTCCGGTTGGTTTTACCCAACTTTCAACCTGCCCGTGGCTAGATCACCGGGTTTCGGGTCTGTACCTTGCAACTAATTCTATAATAATAGAAGACGCCTATTTAGGACTCGGTTTCCCTACGGCTCCCTTAAATAAAGTTAACCTTGCTACAAAGTACAAGTCGCTGACCCATTATACAAAAGGTACGCAGTTACCTAATACTTTTTATTAAAACTTCAAAGGCTTCTACTGCTTGTACGTATACGGTTTCAGGTTCTATTTCACTCCCCTAACCGGGGTTCTTTTCGCCTTTCCCTTACGGTACTAGTTCACTATCGGTCAATCAGGAGTATTTAGCCTTGGAGGATGGTCCCCCCATCTTCAAACAAGATTTCTCGTGTCTCGTTTTACTTTTTGAATTCACAAAATAGATGTTTTCGTATACGGGGCTATCACCCTGTTTCACTTATTTTTCCAAATAATTTTACTAACATATAAATTTGATTATAATTCTGGGCTTTTCCCTTTTCGCTCGCCACTACTAAGGGAATCTCGGTTGATTTCTTTTCCTCGAGGTACTTAGATGTTTCAGTTCCCTCGGTTTGCTTTATTAACTTATTTATTCAATTAATAATGATACATATAAAATGTATCGGGTTTCCCCATTCGGATATCAACGGATAATAACGCTTCATATCAGCTCACCGTTGCTTTTCGCAGATTAGCACGTCCTTCATCGCCTCTGATTGCCAAGGCATTCACCATATACGCTTAATTGCTTAATCTTGCAACACCATAGATGTCTTTTTTATAAAACTTAAAATGAAATAAAATTTGATAAAAAACAAATATGAATTTTAGTATTATTAGCTTGTTCCAAATTGTTAAAGAGCTCAGTTTTAAAAAACTTTAAAAAGTGAAAGTTAAAGATTAATGTCCCTTAGGGGAATTGAACCCCTGTTGCCGCCGTGAAAGGGCGATGTCCTAGACCTCTAGACGAAAGGGACAAGATCAAAATTATTTTCAAAAAAATAATTTGAATATATTTTTAAATTTATAAAACTTATTAAGTAAAATCATTCTAATATTTTATATATACTATGTCAAGTATAATACTAAAATATTTAAATAAAATAAAATTTATAAATTTATTGAACTAATATTACATGTTTACAAGGTAATAAGATAGAGTCAAGCATTTTATAATAAAAATATTTAATAATTAATTATTTTTTATATTTTTAACGACAATATTAATAATAGAATTAATATCAGGTAAAAAACCAAACCAATTATAAAATGAATAAGCTGCTTGAGATACTAACATACCTAGACCATCAGAAAATTTTTTTATACCCAAACCAATACAAAAATCTAAAAAAGGAGTATTATAAGAACTATAAAAAACATCATAACAACAAGAATTAAGATTAAATTTTATATTTTTAGGAAAACAAGGAACTACATTATTCATACTACTAGATGTAGCATTAATTACTAAATCAAAATTATTATTCAAACTGGGATCAAAAATAAAAATTTTTCCATATTTTTTATATTTTAAAACAAAAGACTCAATTTTAAATTCAGTTCTATTAAATACATAAATAGAACAACCAAAATTTAATAAAGGTATGATAATATTATTAGATGTATCTCCAACGCCAAGCAATAATATTAAACTATCAGATTTAATAAAATTTAATCTCTTTAAATCATACAGTAAACCTATTCCATCTGTATTATCTCCTAAAATTTCACTAGAATTAAATGAGATTCTTTGTATTACATTTACAGAACCAGAAGCAAGAGCTCTATCTGTTAGTTTATTACATAAATAAAATGCTTTATTTTTAAAAGGTACTGTTATATTTAATCCGTAATTACTTTTTTTGCTACAAAAAAAATCTAACAATATTTCTTTAAAGTTGTTAACAGGGACTAATTTTTTAGAATAATTATATTTTATACCTGTTTGTTCAGAAAATAAACCATGAATCATAGGAGACAAAGAATGATTTATAGGATTACCAAAAACTTTACATCTTATATTTTTTTTTATGAAATCAATCACGTATTAATTCTCCATTAATTAAATTCAAAATTCTAGAATTTTTATTATTCAATCCTAATTTTCCTGGTAATAAAGGAATATTTAAATTAAATTGTTTAATTAGCTCTAATTCAGAAGTACAAGACTTTTTTCCTGTAATATTAGCACTAGTAGATATAATGGGTTTACCAAAATAATTACATAAATTTATAATAGAAATATGACTACTAATTCTTACAGCAACATAAGAAGAGTTACCAGTTATCCAAAATGGAACAGTACTTTTAGCGGGTAATAAAAAAGTTATGTTATACAAAGACCAATAAAATAACATACGTTGTTTAATAAACAATGAAATTTTAGATTCTTCTATATAGGGTTTTAACTGATCATAATTAGAAGCAACTAATATAAAACCTTTACTTATATCACGTTTTTTAATATTCAATAGTTTATATATAGCTTGTTTACTATCAGGATTACATCCTAAACCAAAAACAGATTCTGTTGGATATGCAATAACCTCATCAGTATATAATTTATATAAACAGTAATTTAAACAAGTTAAATAATGATTATTTTTCAATTTAAACACCTATTTTAAACTAATAATTTTATTAAATAATTTATAAAAATAAAAAAACATTAACTTTATAATTGACATATGCAAATAAAAATAATAAATTTGATACATTTAAATACAAAAAATAAAATCAACACAAATATATTTTTACAAAATAAAAAATATAAATATGCAATTATTTAAAATAATAAAATATCCAGACAAACGTTTAAGAAAAATTGCTAAACCTGTAAAAAAAATAAATAATAAAATAAAAAAAATAATTCAAAAAATGTTTTTAACAATGTTATATAATCAAGGAATAGGATTAGCAGCAACACAAATAGATATAAATTTAAAAATTATTGTAATTGGTAATATAGAAGAAAAATATAAAAACATAGTACTAATTAATCCAGAAATTATTGAAAAAAGAGGAAGATATAGTATAGAAGAAGGATGTCTTTCTATACCTCACAAAAAAGCTTTTATAAAAAGATATAAATATATAAAAATAAAAGCATTAGATTATAACGGAAAAAAAATATTTATAGAAGGGGAAAAATTATTGTCGGTATGTATACAACATGAACTTGATCATTTGATAGGAAAATTATTTATTGATTATTTATAAAATAAATGATTATAAATATTAAAGGAAAAAAATATTGAACAAATCATTAAAAATTATTTTTGCAGGAACTCCAAATTTTGCGGTTACTCATCTAAAAAAAATAGTAGAATCAAACTATAAAGTAGTATGCGTTATAACAAGACCAGATAAAATATCAGGAAGAGGCAAAAAATTAAGAAGTTCACCAGTAAAAGAATTTGCTATAAAAAATAATATTGAAATTAACCAACCTAAATCATTAAACAATAATAAATTTATAGAATATATAAAAGAAAAAAATGCACATATGATGATCGTAGTAGCTTATGGACTAATTATACCAGAAACTATTATTAATTTATTTAATATGGGATGTATAAACGTACATGCATCTTTGTTACCAAGATGGAGAGGTTCATCACCTATACAATATGCAATAATAAACGGAGATATAAATACAGGAGTTACAGTAATAAAAATGGATAAAAAGATAGATCATGGAAAAATAATTGATTCAATTGAATATAAAATAAAAAGTAATGAAACTAGTATTACTCTAGAAAAAAAACTATCTAAAATAGGCTCAAAACTCATAACAAAAGTTATTAATAATTTAATTTATAAAAATTTTTCTCTAAGAGAACAAAATCATAATTTTGCAACATATACAAAAAAAATTAAAAAAAAAGATGGAATAATAGATTGGAAATTAAATGCTAAAAAAATAGAAAGGCAGATTAGAGCTTTTAATCCTTGGCCTACAAGTTATTTTTTTGTAAAAAAAAAGATAATAAAAGTATGGGAAGCAAACTATATTGAATCAAATAAAAAATATAAAATAGGTAAAATAATAGAAATTAACAAGAATGGAATGCAAATAAGCACAGGAAACGGAATCATAAATATTAAAAAAATACAATTTTCAGGAAAAAAAACAGTAAGTATTAAAGATATCTTAAATTCTAATAATAATTTTTTAATAAAAGATCTAAATTTAGTAGAATAGAAAAAAAAAGAATTAATTTTATTTTTATAATAAAAAATTAATATACTTGATAAAAATAATCTTAAGAGGAACGGCAAATACCGGTCCTCAAACATGTAAAATTAATTTATATTCAAAAATAATATTTTATTAGTTCACAACAGATGATTTTTTATCATTTATTTTTTCTAATGAACGGTCAACAAAACTTAAATAAGCCATCATAGCATTATCACCAGTACGAAAACCGCATTTTAATATACGTGTATAACCTCCTTTACGATTTAGAAAATGAGGTCCTAAATCATTAAATAATTTAGTTATAACTATATTATTTTTAATACAAGAAAACATTAATCGCCTATTAGATACTGTATCATTTTTAGACAAAGTTATCAATGGTTCAATCATACGTCTTAATTCCTTAGCTTTAACAAGAGTAGTTTTAATACTTTCATAAATAACTAAAGAACAAGCCATATTCTGTAACATTGCTTTTAAATGACTCCTATTTCGATTTAATTGACGACCACTTTTATTATGTCTCATAAAACTTATTTATCCTTATTAATCGTCTATAATACTTAACGGAGGCCAATTTTCTAAATACATACCTAAAGATAAACTACGTGAAGCTAAAACATCTTTAATTTCTGTTAAAGATTTCTTTCCCAAATTAGGAGTTTTTAATAATTCTACTTCGGTCTTTTGTACTAAATCTCCAATATAATGAATAGATTCAGCTTTAAGACAATTAGCAGATCTTACTGTAAGTTCTAAATCATCTACAGGACGAAGAAGTATAGGATCAAATTCTGGTTTATCATCTTTAATTTCTGGTTGACTAACATCTCTTAAATCTACAAAAGCTTCAAGTTGTTCTGATAAAATTGTAGCAGAACATCTAATAGCTTCTTCAGGATCAATTGTACCATTAGTTTCTATTTCAATTATTAACTTATCTAAATCAGTTCTTTGTTCTACTCTAGCTGCTTCAACATTATATGATATCCTATGAATAGGACTATAACAAGCATCTAACAATAATATTCCTATAGGTCTATCTATATTTATTCTAGATGATGCAGGGACATAGCCTCTACCACGTTCTACTTTTATCCTCATAGATATAGATGTATTATCATAGGTAATATTACAAATTAAATGATTAGGATTGATAATTTCAACACTACCATCATGTTGTATATCTGATGCTAAAACAGGACCAGATCCAGATTTATGTAAAGTAAGAATAACATCATTTTTACCATATAGCTTAATTGCTAATTTTTTTAAATTTAGAAGTATTTCTAAAATATCTTCTTTAATTCCTTCTTTAGTACTGTATTCATGTAATATACCATCAATTTCTACTTCAGTAACTGCAAAACCAGGCATTGAAGAAAGTAATATACGACGTAAAGCATTACCTAAAGTATGACCTAAACCTCTTTCTAATGGTTCTAAAATAACTTTAGCATGAGTAGAACTAAACTGTTCAATATCAACTAATTTTGGTTTAAGAAATTCTGTAACTGAAATATACATTATATACTCTTCTTTATGAAATATTTATCTTGAATATAATTCAATAATTAAATGTTCATTAATTTCTGCAGAAATATCTGCACGTTCAGGAATACGTTTAAATATACCTTCCATTTTTACAGAATTTACTTCTAACCAAATAGGTTTTTGTCTCTGTTCAAATAATTCTAAAGCTGCTTTAATACGATTTTGATTCTTAGATTTTGTACTAATACTAATTATATCATTACATGAAACTTGAAATGAAGGTATATTAACAATATTACCATTAACTAAAATAGATTTATGACTAACCAATTGTCTAGATTCAGATCTAGTTGCACCAAAACCCATTCTATAAACAACATTATCTAATCTTTTTTCTAATAAAAAAAGTAAATTTTCTCCAGTATTACCTTTTAAACTAGAAGCTTTTTTATAATAATTATGAAATTGTCTTTCCAAAATACCATATAAACGACGTAATTTTTGTTTTTCTCTTAATTGTATTCCGTAATCAGATAATCTAGGTTTTTTATTACCATGTTGACCTGGTAAATTTGCAATTTTGCATTTAGATTCAATAGATCTAAAACCTGATTTTAAAAATAAATCAGTACCTTCTCTACGACTTAGTCTTAATTTTGGTCCCAAATATTTAGCCATTTTAAATAACTTCTCATTAAAAAATTAATAAAATTTTATACGCGACGTTTTTTAGGTGGTCTACAACCATTATGAGGAATAGGCGTAACATCCGTAATATTAGTAATACGAAAACCTGCAGCATTTAAAGCTCTAATAGTAGATTCTCTTCCTGGACCCGGACCTTTAACCATAACTTCTAAATTTTTAATACCGTAATCTTTTACAATATTAGCACACCTCTCAGCAGCTATTTGAGCTGCAAATGGAGTAGACTTACGCGAACCTCTAAAACCAGATCCTCCTGAAGTAGCCCACCCCAAAGAATTACCTTGTCTATCAGTTATAGTTACAATTGTATTATTAAAAGATGCATGAATATGAGCTACACCATCTGTTATTTGTTTTTTTATACGTTTTTTAATGCTAATAGATTTTTTTTTAGTCATTATAATTTTAGCCATTTATTATGAAATTTTATTTTTTTATAGGTTTACGTGGACCTTTACAAGTACGAGCATTAGTTTTAGTACGTTGACCTCTTACAGGTAAACTTCTTCTATGACGTAATCCACGATAACATCCTAAATCAATTAATCTTTTTATATTTAAATTAACCTCTCTTCTTAAATCTCCTTCAACAATTATTTTAGAAATTATTTCTCTTAATTTTTCTATCTGAATTTCAGATAAATTAATTATTTTAACATCTTTAGATATTCCGGACTTTAAGCAAATTTTTTTGGAAAGATTTTTTCCAATTCCATATATTGAGGTCAATGCAATAATAGTATGCTTATTATCGGGAATATTTATACCTGCAATACGTGCCATAAAATAAACTCCTGATAATTTATTACAATTAAATTTCATTAAAATATTTAATACAAAATAAAAATGACTAAAATCATAAAATTTATAGATTAATTAATCTCTTTATTTAATATAATATTATTATCCTTGACGTTGTTTATGCTTCAAATCAGAACTACAAATTACACGAACAACATTATTACGACGTAAAATTTTACAATTACGGCATAATTTCTTTACAGATGCTCTTACTTTCATTTTTTTATATATACCCCAAATACATATATAACATGTAAAAACTTAAATTTTATTTAAATTTAAATTTGATTTTTTTAAAACAGAAGAATATTGATTTGACATTATTATTGTTTGTATTTGAGCAATAAAGTCCATAATTACAACAACAACAATTAATAAAGAAGTACCTCCAAAATGAAATGAAACATTAATTAAATTACGTAATAATTCAGGAACTAAACAGATAAATGTAATATAAATAGAACCAATAAATGTTAACTTTAACATAATCTTTTCAATATATTTAGCAGTCTGTTCCCCGGGCCTAATACCTGTTAAAAAAGCACCTGATTTTTTTAAATTATCAGCAGTTTCTTTAGGATTAAATACCAAACCAGTATAAAAAAAACAAAAAAATATAATAAAAATAGAATATAAAATAATATATAAAGGTTTACTAGGTTGCAAATATGATGAAATTATAAAAATCCAATTTGAATGATTTAATAATCCACCAAACCAAGAAACTATAGTTGCAGGAAACAAAATTAAACTTGAAGCAAATATAGCAGGAATAACTCCAGACATATTTATTTTTAATGGTAAATGTGTACTTTGTTGTATAGCATAAAATCTATATCCTTGTTGACGTCTTGCATAATTAACTATAATTTTTCTTTGACCTTTTTCAAAAAAAACAACAAAAAAAGTTACGCAAAATATTATTATTATAACTAAGATTAAAATGTAAATATGTAAATTACCAATTCTTGTTTCTTCTATAGTATTAAGTATAGAGGAAGGAAGACCTGCAATAATTCCGGTAAAAATAATAATTGATATTCCATTTCCTAGTCCTTTTTCAGTAATTAGTTCTCCTAACCACATTAGAAAAACTGTACCTGTCACTAAACTAATAACAGAAGTAAAATAAAAACAAAATCCAGGATCAATAACTAAGTTATTCATTCCAGGCATATGAGGTAAACTTATAGATATTCCTATAGATTGTGATATAGCTAAAATTATTGTAATATATCTAGTATATTGATTTATTTTTACACGTCCAATTTCTCCTTCTTTTTTTAATTCTGATAAAAATGGATTAATTAATGTTAGTAACTGTATAATAATTGAAGCAGAAATATAAGGCATAATACCTAAAGAAAAAATAGATGCTCTATTCAAAGCTCCACCTGAAAATATATTAAACATTTCAATAATAGTGCCATGTTGACGATCTAGTATTCTTGATAGTAAATTAGTATTAATTCCAGGAATTGGAATAAAAGAACCAATGCGAAAAATAACTAAAGCAATAACAACAAAAAATAATCTATGTTTTAATTCGCTAAAATTATTATTAGAACCATGAATACCTGATGTATTTTTTTTAATAGACATTATTTTTATAACTATTCCTCTATTTAATTTTTTATATTTCCACCAGCCAATTCAATAGCTGAACGAGCTCCTTTAGTAACATTTATACCAACAATAGTTAATTGTGTCATAATTTTTTTATCAAAAATTATTTTTACATATTTAATTTTACGACTTACGATACTATGTTCTTTTAAGAAATTTAAATCGATGATTTTTTTAAAAAAATTTTCTAAAGTAGAGAGTTTAACTTCTGTTCTAAATTTATTTTTCTTAGATTTAAAACCAAATTTAGGAACTCTACGATAAATAGGCATCTGGCCTCCTTCAAAACCTATACGAACTTTACCTCCAGTTCTAGATTTTTGACCTTTATGACCTCTACCAGAAGTTTTACCAAAACCAGAAGCAATACCTCTACCAACCCTTTTAATTTTTTTTTTAGAACCAGGAGTTGGAGATAAAGTATTTAAATACATTTTATTTACATTCCTCAACTGTTAACATATAACTCACAGAATTTATCATACCACGTATAGAAGGAGTATCTTTTAAATATACAACATGTCCTATATGACGTAAACCTAAACCTATTAAAGTAAGTTTATGCTTAGGAATACGTCCTATCGAACTTTTTATTTGTGTTAATTTAATTCTTTTTTTCATCTATATTATCCATTATATCTTCAATAGATTTATTACGTTTTTCTGCTATCATTTTTGGTGACATCATACAACTTAATCCTTTCATAGTAGCTCTAACTACATTAATAGGATTAGTTGAACCATAAGTTTTTGCTAAAACATTATGTATACCGGAAACTTCTAAGACAGCACGCATAGCTCCACCTGCAATAATTCCGGTACCTTTTGAAGCAGGTTTCATAAAAATATTAGATCCTGTATAAGAACCTTTGATTTCATGTTGCAAAGTACCATTCTTTAAAGGAATATTTATCATATGTTTCCGCGCTTTCTCCATAGCTTTTTGTATAGCAGCTGGAACTTCACGTGCTTTACCATAACCAAAACCGATTTTACCATGACCATTACCTACTACTGTTAAAGCAGTAAAAGAAAAAACACGACCTCCTTTAACTGTCTTAGAAACACGATTAACAGAAATTAATTTTTCTTTTAAATCATTAAATTGTTTTTCTATATTTGCCATATTAAAATACCTTAAAAATTGAGACCAAAATCTCTTGCAGTTTGTGCTAAAGCTAAAATTCTACCATGATATTTAAAACCAGAACGATCAAAAGAAACCTTGTTTATTCCTTTTTCTAATGCACGTAATGCAATATATTTTCCAATAATAGATGCAGCATCTTTATTTCCAGTATATTTAATAAGATTAGAAATATCTTTTTCTAAAGTAGATGCAGAAACTAGCACATCAGAATTATTAGAAGAAATTATTTGAGCATAAATGTGACGTGAAGTACGATGAACTACTAAACGTACAGAATGCAATTTTTTTAACTTACTTTTTGTTTTCATAGCTCTATGTAAACGATAACATTTTTTACTTCTAAATTTCATTTTACTTTTTTTTAGCCTCTTTAATACGTATAAATTCATCTGAATAACGAATACCTTTACCTTTATAAGATTCAGGAATACGATAAGAACGTAAATTAGCAGCTACTTGGCCTAATAATTGTTTATTAGAACTTTTTAATACAATTTCAGTTTGAGAAGGAACATTAGCAAATACACCATCAGGTAATTCATAATTTATAGAATGAGAATAACCTAAAGACATGGTAAGCAAACTGTTTTTATTAGATAAAGATACCTTATATCCAACACCAGATAAAAATAATTTTTTTTCAAAATTAACTTTAATGCCTACAATCATAGAATTTATTATAGAACGAGCAGTTCCTACATGAGACCAAAAATTATCATAACCTAAATTAGTGCTAAAAGATAATATGTTATTATTATAAACAATTTTAACTGATTTATGTAATTTATACTTTAATTCTTCACTTTTACTTTTAATAAGTACTAATTGTTTATTTATTTTTATTTCTATATCAGTAGGAATAAAAATAGGTAATTTAGCAACACGAGACATTTTTTCTCCTATTAAGAAATATAACAAACAACTTCACCGCCAATACCTTGTTTTCTAGCTTCTCTATCAGTCATAACACCTCTAGAAGTAGAAATTACTGCTATACCCAAGCCTTCTAATACTTTAGGTAATTTATGTTTATTTCTATAAACACGTAAACTAGGACAACTTACACGATTAATATTTTCTATAACAGGTTTATCATTAAAATATTTTAAATATATTTGAATTGATGGTTTCTTTTCACTGGATATTTCGTAATTTTCAATATAACCTTCTGTTTTCAACAAAATGCTAATAGCTAGTTTAAATCTAGAAAAAGGTATGATAACTGAAATTTTATTAGCAAATTGAGCATTTCGAATACGTGTTAGCATATCAGATATAGGATCTTGCATACTCATAAAATATTACCTCTATATAATTAAAAAATGATTACCAGCTAGCTTTTTTTAATCCTGGTATTTCTCCTTTCATTGCAGCCTCTCTAACTTTCAATCTACTTAATCCAAATTTTCTTAAAAAAGCATGAGGTCTACCTGTTTGTCTACATCTATTTCTTTGACGAGAAGGACTTGAATCTCTAGGAAGTTTTTGCAATTGTAAAACTGCGTTCCACCTTATCTCTTTTGTTTTATTAATATCTAAAATTATAGATTTTAATTTCATACGTTTATTAAAAAATTTATTAGATAATTTTACACGTTTTATTTCACGTGATTTCATAGACTGTTTTGCCATATAATAATTTACTCCTAAAATTTTAATTACGAAAAGGAAAACCAAATTCTTTTAACAATGTATAAGATTCTTTATATGAATTAGTAGTAGTAGTAATAGTAATATTCATACCACGAATACGATCTATTTTATCATAATCTATCTCAGGAAAAATAATTTGTTCACGTATTCCTATACTATAATTACCATATAAATCGAATGATTTAGAAGATAAACCTCTAAAATCTCTAATACGAGGTAAAGCTATTTTAATTAAACGATCAAGAAAATCCCATTTTCTTTTTCCTCTTAAAGTAACTTTACATCCTATAGGATATCCTTGACGTATTTTAAAACTAGCAATAGACTTTCTTGCTTTTGTAATTATAGGTTTTTGACCCGAAATTTTAGATAAATCAAGCATAGCCTTATCTAAAACTTTTTTATCACTTGTAGGTAACCCAACACCCATATTTAATGTTACTTTTTCAATTGTAGGAACTTGCATAATAGAACTATAACTAAATTTAGATACGAAATTTTTTATTACTGTAGATTTATAATAACTATAAAGATTTTCCATAAAAAATACTCTTTATTATTTAATAATTTTATTATTAGATTTAAAAAAACGAACTTTTTTACCGTTTTCAAATCTAAAACCTATACGATCAGACTTTTGTGATTCATCATTAAAAATTGCAACATTAGAAATATCTATACTAGCTTCTTTTATGAAAATTCCACCTTGTTTATTCTGTGAAGGATTAGATTTTTGATGCTTTTTAACTAAATTTATACCTTCAACAATAATTTTTTTAGAAGATAAAATAACCTTAACAATACCAACCTTTTTTTTATCTTTTCCAGTTAAAATAATAACTTTATCATTACGACGAATTTTAAATGACATAATATATACCTTTACATTTAAACTACTTCAGGAGCCAAGGAAATTATTTTCATAAATTTTTCTATTCTTAATTCTCTTGTAACAGGTCCAAAAATACGAGTTCCTATAGGTTGTTCATTAGTATTATTTAAGATTACACAAGCATTGCTGTCAAAACGTATCACAGATCCATCAGAACGACGTATACCTTTTCTAGTACGTACTATTACAGCTTTCAGTACATCGCCTTTTTTTACTTTACCTCTAGGTATAGCTTCTTTAATAGCAACTTTTATAATATCTCCTATTCTAGCATAGCGACGTCTAGATCCACCTAAAACTTTTATACACATTGCTTTACGAGCACCTGAATTATCAGCTATATATAAAATAGTCTGTTCTTGAATCATAAAATGAGCCTTAATAAAATTAAAATCGTTAAAATAAAATAAAAAATAAATAGAACAAACAATTAAAATATAAAAATAAATATTTGTTTGTTCTAAAATATTTTTAAAAAATTGATTTTTCTAAAATTCGAACTAAAGTCCATGATTTAGTTTTAGAAATTGGTCGACATTCACAAATTTCAATTTTATCACCAATAGAACATTCATTATTTTTATCATGAATATGAATTTTAGTAGTTCTCTTTACAAATTTTTTATAAATTGGATGTTTAATAAAACGTAAAATAGAAACAACAGCTGATTTATGCATTTTATTACTAATAACTATTCCATTTAAAGTACGTTTATTTACAATCATTTTTAACGCCTTTTTCAACTAATATAGTCTTAACTCTTGCAATATTGCGCCTTACTTTTTTTAATAAATGAAATTTTTGCAATTTACCAGATGAAAATTGTATATTCAAGTTAAATTGCTCTCTTAATAAACTAATTAATTCTTTAAATAAGTCTTCAATTTTACTTTCTCTCATTTCTTTTAGTAGCATAATAAATCACCATTTCTTTAAAAAAATAGTTTTAATAGGTAATTTAGAGGATGCTAGTTTGAAGGCTTCTTTGGATTCTTCTTCAGATACTCCATCTATTTCGTATAATATTTTACCTGGTTTAACCATGGCAACCCAATATTCAACATTACCCTTTCCTTTTCCCATTCTAACTTCTAAAGGTTTTTGAGTTATAGGCTTATCAGGAAATATACGAACCCATATTTTACCTTGTCTTTTAACAGCTCTAGCAATTACTCGTCTTGCTGATTCTATTTGACGAGCTGTAATACGACCTCTAGTAATAGCTTGAAGACCAAATGAACCAAAAACAAGCTCTGAATTAATAAAAATACCTCGATTACGACCCTTGTGCATTTTTCGATATTTAGTTTGTTTAGGTTGTAACATATTAAGTATTCTCCTTCCTATATTTCCTATAATGCCTACGATTAGGTTTTTTAGGTTTAATAGCAAGTTTTTTTTCTGATTCTTTTACAGTAGTCATACCACCTAATATTTCACCTTTAAATATCCAAACTTTAACTCCTATAACTCCATAAGTAGTATGAGCTTCTGAAAAATTATATTCAATATCAGCCCTTAAAGTATGCAAAGGTACTCTACCTTCTCTATACCATTCTCTACGAGCTATTTCAGCTCCTCCTAAACGACCACTAATTTCTACTTTTATTCCTTTTGCTCCTTGACGCATAGCATTTTGTACAGCTCTCTTCATTGCACGACGAAACATAATACGTCTTTCTAGTTGAGAAGTAATATTATCAGCAACTAATTTAGCATCTAATTCAGGTTTTCTTATTTCTGAAATATTTACTTGAGCTGGAACTCCTGTAATACGAGAAATATTAATTCTTAATTTCTCTACATCTTCTCCTTTTTTACCAATAACAATACCTGGTCTAGCTGTATATATAGTAACTTTAATACTTTTTGAAGGTCTTTCAATTATAATACGAGATATAGATGCTTTAAACAATTCTTTCATTAAAAAATTACGAACTCTAAAATCACTATCTAAATTATTAGCAAAATCTTTACTATTAGAAAACCAAATAGAATTCCAAGATTTGATAATACCAAGTCTCATACCATTAGGATGAACTTTTTGACCCATTATTATTTATTCTCCATAATTATTACGTATTAGAAACAAATATAGTAATATGACTAGTGCGTTTTAAAATACGATCTGATCTACCTTTAGCTCTTGGCATTGTACGTTTCATAACAGGACCTTCATCTATTAAAATTTTTGATATTTTTAATAAGTCTGCATCTATACCATAATTATGTTCAGCATTAGCTATAGCAGATTCTAAAACTTTTTTTACAAATTTTGATGCTTTTTTATTTGTATAAGTCAAAATATCTAATGCACGTAATGCTTTTTTTCCTTTAATTAAATTAGCTACTAATCTAACTTTTTGAGCAGACGAACGTGCTCTACAATGTTGAGCAAAAGTTTCCATATTCAATTTTTACCTTACAATTTTTTTTACTTTTTTATCAGAAACATGACCTTTATATGTGCGTGTAGTTGCAAATTCACCTAATTTATGACCAACCATTTCATCAGTAATAAATATTGGTATATGATGACGACCATTATGAACTAATATATTCAAACCTACCATATTAGGAAATATAGTTGATCTACGAGACCATGTTTTAATAGGTTTTTTATCTCTATTTTTTATAGATTTTAAAACTTTATTAAATAAACTAACATCAATAAAAGGACCTTTTTTAAGAGAACGAGGCATATTTTGATATCCTTAATAAAATTATTTTACATTACGATGACGCAAGATAAATTTTTCAGTTCTCTTATTATTACGAGTTTTTTTACCTTTTGTCTGTAAGCCCCATGGAGTTACTGGATGTTTCCCAAAATTTCTACCTTCTCCACCACCATGAGGATGATCTACTGGATTCATAGCTGTTCCACGAACCGTAGGACGAATACCCCTCCATCTAGAAGAGCCCGCTTTACCTAGAACTCTTAACATATGTTTGGAATTACCAACTTCTCCTATTGTAGCTCTACAATTAGATAGAATCTTTCTCATTTCTCCAGAACGCAATCTAACAGTTGCATAAAAATTATCGCATGCAATAATTTGAACACTACTACCAGCAGAACGAGCAATTTGACCGCCTTTACCAGGCTTCATTTCAACATTATGGACTATTGTACCAACTGGAATAAATTTTATAGGCAAAGAATTACCTATTTTAATTGGAGAATTTATACCAGATAAAATTTGAGATCCTATTTTTATATTTTTAGGAGCAAGAATATAACTACGTGATCCATCTTTATACAATAATAAAGCTATATTAGAAGATCTATTAGGATCATATTCTAATCTCTCTACAATAGCACTAATATTATCCTTACAACGTTTAAAATCTATAATTCTATATTTTTTTTTATGACCACCACCAATATGTCTAGTAGTAATACGACCATTATTATTTCTACCACCAGTTTTATTGCATTTTTGTAAAAGATAAGAAATAGGTTTTCCTTTATAAAGATTTTTATTAACTAATTTAACTAAATGTCTACGACCAGGAGAAGTAGGTTTACATTTTACAATTGCCATTATTAAATTCCTGTAATTTTACTATCAAGAATTACCAATAAAATCTAAATTTTGACCAATTTTTAAAGTAACATAAGCTTTTTTCCAATTACTTTTTTTTATATTACGATTACCTTGTTTTTTTATTTTTCCTTTAGATAAAATAGTATTTACATTTTTTACATCTACATCAAATATCTTTTTAATTGCATGTTTTATTTGAACTTTTGTTGAATTTTTATTTACTTTTAGTACAAAAGTGTTTGAATTATCTTTAATTGTAGATGTTTTTTCAGATATATGAGCACCTTTTAATACTTTTAATAATAGTTCTTCATAAATCATTCCAAAATCTCCTCTAAGCTTCTCAATGCCTCAACAGTAATAATAATTTTTTTGCAAGAAATTAACATCAATGGATTAATTGAATTTACTTGACATATGTTTATATTATATAAATTACGAGAAGCAAGAAATATATTCCTATCATATTTATAAGTAATTATTAAAATTCTATTAAAAGATATTTTTTTTACCTTTTCTAATAATAATTTTGTTTTAGGATAATCTATTTTAAAAGAGTTAAAAATTAATAATCTATTTTTACGAAGTAATTCAGAAAAGATACTTTTTAAAGAACCTTTATACATTTTTTTATTAACTTTTTGACTATAATCTCTAGGTTTAGCAGCAAAAGTAACCCCTCCAGAACGCCATATAGGACTACTAAAAGATCCTGCACGAGCTCTTCCAGTACCTTTTTGCCTCCAGGGTTTTCTTCCTGATCCTTTCACTTCAGCACGATTTTTTTGAGCTTTACTACCCTGTCTAGATTTAGCTCGATACGCAACTGTTATTTGATGTATCAATGATTTATTATATTCATAAGTAAAAATATCAGAAGAAATATGTATTAATTCTTTAGAATCATATAATTCTAATTCCATAAAACACCTCTTATATCTTTAATAGCAGGTTTAATAATGACATTAGAACCAGAAAATCCAGGAACAGCACCTTTTATAAGAATTAAATTATTTGTTAGATCAATTTTTACAATTTTCAAATTTTGTACTGTTACACGAACATTACCTAAGTGACCAGCCATTTTTTTACCTTTAAAAACTCTGCCAGGAGTTTGATTTTGACCTATAGATCCTGGAACTCTATGAGATAAAGAATTTCCATGAGTGGCATCTTGAGTATGAAAATTCCAACGTTTTACAGTACCAGCAAAACCTTTACCTTTAGAAGTACCAGTTACATCAACTTTCTTAAAGTTAACAAAATTTTTTAAATTAATAACTTGTCCTAAAATAAACTTTTTACTATTAGAAATTCTAAATTCCCACAATCCTCTACCTGCAATTACATTAGATTTAATAAAATGCCCAGAAATAGATTTATTTAAAGAACCAGGTTTACATGTTCCAGTTGTTACTTGAATAGCACAATAATTATCTGTTTCTAAGCGTTTTATTTGAGTAATACGATTCTCTGTAACTTCAATTACTGTTATTGGAATAGAATTACCTTCTTTAGTAAACATACGAGTCATACCGATTTTTTTACCAACTAAACCAATCATTTTGTTTTCATACCTTGTTATTTTATTACTTATATTAAAAATAACTAACCTAAACTAATCTGGACATCTACACCAGCTGCTAAATCTAACCTCATTAATGCATCAACAGTTTTTTCAGTAGGTTCAACAATATCAATAAGTCTTTTATGTGTTCTAATTTCATATTGATCACGAGCATCCTTATTAACATGAGGAGAAACTAATATAGTAAAACGCTCTTTCCTAGTGGGAAGAGGAATAGGGCCTTTGACTTGAGCTCCTGTACGTTTAGCAGTTTCGACTATTTCTGTAGTAGACTGATCTATTAATCGATGATCAAAAGCTTTAAGACGAATACGAATTCTTTGGTTCTGCATAATATCAGAACTCCAATTAAATTATATTAACTAAAAAAAATATTACTTTCATAATAATATCTATTAAGAAAGCAAAGGCTGAATTTATAAAATTAAATTATAAATTAAATTTAAATAAGATTATTTCATTAGAAATATATTTTTATAATATATTTAAAATAAAATTTATAATAAAAAAGTTTTATAAAAAATATAATAATATATATAAAGAATCATAAATAACATAAATAAATAAATAATTTTATTATGAAAATAATAAAGGTTGAAAATTATATTTAAACTATTTTACATTAAAAAATAACATTAAGTTAATAAAAATCAAAATTTTATATTAACTTTACATTTAAATTTTTATAAATTATGTAATAATTTAATATTATCAAATTAAATACATAAAATTAAACATTGAGTTTTAATAAAACAATTGGTCATATAAATAGCAATAATAGCTATTTTATTGACCAATTTTAATAATTTAAAAATTTTTTTTAATACTAACTAAAAACTTTAATAACAACGCCAGCTCCAACTGTACGACCACCTTCTCTTATAGCAAAACGTAAACCATCTGCCATAGCAATAGGATGTATTAAATTTACAATCATTTTAATATTATCTCCAGGCATTACCATTTCAATTCCTTCAGGTAATTCAACGGATCCAGTAACATCAGTAGTACGAAAATAAAATTGAGGTTTATATCCTTTAAAAAAAGGAGTGTGACGACCACCTTCTTCTTTAGATAAAACATAAACTTCAGATTCAAATTTAGTATAAGGTGTAATAGTTCCAGGTTTAGCTAATACCTGTCCTCTTTCAATATCATCTCTTTTAACACCTCGCAATAAAATACCAACATTTTCCCCTGCCCTTCCTTCATCTAAGAGTTTTCTAAACATCTCAACTCCTGTACAAATAGTTTTATTAGTAGGTTTAATACCAACTATTTCTACTTCTTCTCCTACTTTTATTACACCTTTTTCAACTCTTCCAGTAACTACCGTACCTCTACCAGATATAGAAAATACATCTTCTATAGGTAATAAAAAAGGTTTATCTATAGCACGTTTAGGTTCAGGAATATAATTATCTAAATGATTAGCTAAGTCAATAATTTTATCTTCCCATTCTTTAACTCCTTCCAAGGCTTTTAGAGCAGATCCTCTAATGATAGGAGTTTCATCCCCAGGAAAATCATACTGAGTTAATAAATCTCTTACTTCCATTTCAACTAATTCTAATAATTCTTCATCATCTACCATATCGCATTTATTTAAAAAAACTATAATAAAAGGAACTCCAACTTGACGGCCTAAAAGAATATGTTCTCTAGTTTGAGGCATAGGACCATCTGTTGCTGCTACAACTAAAATAGCACCATCCATTTGTGCAGCACCTGTAATCATATTTTTAATATAATCAGCATGACCAGGACAATCAACATGAGCATAATGTCTATTACCTGTATCATACTCTACATGAGAAGTATTAATAGTAATTCCTCTAGATTTTTCTTCAGGAGCATTATCTATCTGATCAAAAGCAAAAGCTGCACCTCCATATCTTTTTGATAAAACAGTTGTAATAGCAGATGTTAAAGTAGTTTTTCCATGATCTACATGACCAATTGTTCCAACATTTATATGAGGTTTTAATCTATTAAATTTTTCTTTAGACATAATATATTATATCCTTTAAATTAGATAATTTATAAAATTATTGCAAAAACATAAAAAATTATAAAATTCATTTACATCTTGATTCAGTAATAATCTTAGAAATATGATTTGGCGCTTCTAAATATTTTAAAAATTCCATGGAATATGACGCTCTACCTTGAGTTTGAGAACGTAAATCAGTAGCATATCCAAACATTTCAGACAAAGGAACTCTAGCTTTAATAATTTTACCTAAAGAATTATCGAACATACCTTCTATAATTCCTCTACGACGATTTAAATCACCTATAACTTCGCCCATATAATCTGAAGGAGTTTCGATTTCTACTTTCATAATAGGTTCTAAAATAATAGGTTTTGCTTTTTTAAAACCACTTTTAAAAGCTATAGCTGCAGCCATTTTAAACGCAAGCTCAGAAGAATCAACATCATGGTAAGAACCAAAATACAAACGTACTCCTAAATTAACTACAGGATATCCTGCTAAAGGACCAGAATTTAACTGTTCTTTTATACCTTTTTCTATAGCAGGTATATACTCGCTGGGAATAGATCCTCCTTTTATATCATTTATAAAAGTATAGTTAGATTGATTATCTTTAATAGGAAATAAATCAATGAGTACATGACCATATTGACCTCGTCCACCTGATTGTTTTATATACTTACCTTCTATTCCTTTTATATTTACACTAATAGTTTCTCTATATGCAACTTGAGGTTGTCCTATATTAGCTTCTACACTAAATTCTCTTTTCATACGATCAACAATTATTTCAAGATGTAATTCACCCATTCCGGCTATAATAGTCTGATTAGACTCTTCATCAGTCCAAACTTTAAAAGAAGGATCTTCCTTAGCTAATCTTCCTAAGGCTAAACCCATTTTTTCTTGATCTATTTTAGTTTTAGGTTCTACAGCTATAGAGATTACAGGTTCAGGAAATTCCATACGTTCCAAAATTATTAAATTATTTGGATCGCACAAAGTATCTCCAGTTGTTACATTTTTTAATCCTATAGCTGCAGCTATATCTCCAGCATATACTTCTTTAATTTCTTCTCTTTTATTAGCATGCATTTGTACAATTCTACCAAAACGCTCTCTTTGAGATTTAGTAGCATTTATTACAGAATCTCCAGATTTAACAATTCCAGAATATACTCTAAAGAAAGTTAGATTTCCTACAAAAGAATCAGTTGCTATCTTAAAAGCTAATGCAGAAAATGGCTCTTTATCACTTGACTTTCTAATTATAATAGAATCTTTATTATTTTTTAAAGTACCTTTTATAGATTCTACGTCAGAAGGAGAAGGTAAATATTCAACTATAGCATCTAATAAAGTTTGAACTCCTTTATTTTTAAAAGCTGAACCACATGTAACTAAAATAATTTCATTATTTAATGATCTTTTACGTAAAGATTCTTTAATTTCTATTTCTGAAAGTATATTAGTATTTAAATATTTTTCCATTAATTCTTCATTAGTTTCTGCTGCATATTCAATTAAATTATTATGCCATTTTTTAGATATTTCAATCATATCATCTGGTATTGTTGTATAATTAAATGTAATACCTTTATCACTATCACACCAATTAATAGCTTTCATTTTAATTAGATCTATAACACCTACAAATTTTTCTTCTGAACCTATTGGTATCTGTAAGGGAACTGGAGTAATCATTAATCTTGTTTCTATCTGTTTTATTACCTTAAAAAAATCAGCTCCCATTCTATCCATTTTATTAATAAAAGCAATTCTAGGCACTTTATATTTGTTAGCCTGACGCCATACAGTTTCAGATTGAGGTTGAACTCCTCCAACAGCACAATAAATCATCACTACACCATCTAATACTCTCATAGATCTTTCAACTTCTATGGTAAAATCTACATGACCAGGAGTATCAATAATATTTATTTTATGAGGTAAAAATTGTTGAGCCATTCCAGACCAAAAAGCAGTAGTTGAAGCGGAAGTTATGGTAATTCCTCTTTCTTGTTCTTGTTCCATCCAATCCATAGTAGCAGTACCATCATGAACTTCACCAATTTTATGATTTATTCCTGTATAAAATAAAATTCTTTCAGTAGTAGTAGTTTTACCTGCATCTATATGAGCGCTAATTCCTATATTGCGATATTGATTAATAGGTGTTGTTCTAGCCATTATATTCCTTTTATTATTTATTAAACATTTAAAACAATTAAAAAACTATTTATCAAGAGCATAACTAGTAGAACAACTATAAAACTTTTTATAGTTAATAAATTCGCAAAATTATATTTTATTACCAGCGATAATGAGCGAAAGCCTTATTAGCTTCTGCCATTTTATGAATTTCTTCACGTTTTTTAACAGCTGCACCTTTATTGCTTAAAGCGTCAAATAATTCACCAGTAAGACGCAAAGACATAGACTTATCAGAACGTTTTCTCGCAGCATTAATAATCCATCTCATAGCCAAAGCATTACGTCTAATTGGACGTACTTCAACAGGAACTTGATATGTGGATCCTCCAACTCTTCTTGATTTTACTTCAACTGTTGGTTTAACATTATCTAGAGACATCTCAAAAGCAACAATTTCAGATTTTTTAGAAAGTTTAGATAATTGAAATAATGAAGAATATACTATTTCTTCAGCTATAGATTTTTTACCATCAATCATTAATATATTAATAAACTTAGCTAACAATTCTGATCCAAATTTAGGATCTGGTAATATTTTTCTATTACCAATAACTTTACGACGAGGCATACCCTTATTCCTATAATTTAGAGCTTCAATTAAATATAATTTCAAATTTAAATTTATGTTTTTTTATTTTTAACACCATATTTAGATCTAGATTTTTTTCTATTTTTTACTCCAGCACAATCTAATGATCCTCTAATTACATGATATCTAACTCCAGGCAAATCTTTTACTCTACCACCACGAATTAAAACAACTGAATGTTCTTGAAGATTATGTCCTTCACCCCCAATATAAGCAGTAACTTCAAAACCATTAGTCAATCTAACTCTACAAACTTTACGTAATGCTGAATTGGGTTTTTTTGGAGTTGTTGTATATACTCTGGTACATACACCTCTTTTTTGAGGACAATTATTCAAAGCAGGAACATTGCTTTTAAAAACTTTATTGATTCTAGGTTTACGAACTAACTGATTAACTGTAGACATTATATTCCCTTAGTTTTATCTATCATATTTTTATATTTTTATAATTTAATTTTATTGTAATAAAATTATAATAGAAAATAAGCAAAGTAAAAATTTTAGATTACCAAAAATGATTTATATACTTATAATATAATTTTATGAATAAATATTATTACAAAATAATTTAAGATCTGTTTTTAATTGTTAAAGAAACAAATAATTTATAACAAACTAATTTAAATTTGCTAGAAATATAATATAAAATACATATTTATTATAAATATTATTTAAAATATAAAAATTAAAAACTTAAAATGATTTGGTTTAAAAATATTTTTTAAAGAAATAATAATATAATCTTATATCAATAATAAATTTATTATTTTTTACATACAAAATAAAATAATAGTTAAGTATCATTAATAGAAAGAGATTTCGTAAAATATTTTACATAAAATTCCAAAATTAAAAAATAATAATATGATTGGAATTATGCATATTTTTCAATAATTTTATATTTAATATTTGTAAATAAAAACATTTTATAAAGATATATTTATTTTATAATTAAAATATTTTTTATTTAAAATTTGTTTCAAATTAAATTTTTTAATTTATCAAAAAGTTAATACTTTAAAAAAAACACAATTACAAAAAAATTTTTTTTGAGTTATAATTTTTGAATCAAATGAATAATACTACCATAATAAAAAAAGATGAATCAGATCTTATATTGAATAATACCATTATAAAATATATACTTTCTTTATTTTTCTATTGAGACATAAAACAAATTAGAAAATAATAGCTAAAAATTTTATAAATTATTAAAGTATTTATCAGAGAAACTTTTATGAATAATACATATTTTAATCGAAGATGCAATATATATATTAAGTTTAAATTTAAATTTAATATGTAACTTTTTTATTAATTTATTAAATTAAAATGAATAAAATTTCTAAAAAATTTTACTAATATTAAAATTCAATAAAAAAACAAAAAATAATAAAAAATATAAATTAATAAAAAAAATAAATCTTTAAAAAACAATAATGAACTATTAGAATCTTAAACACTATATAGCAAACCAATAATAATTAACTTATATTTCATTGCAAAAATTTAAAAATATAAAATAATTTATTAAATTCTTTTTAATGATATTTATTTTATAATCTAAATGTTTTAAAATACTATTTTATATTTAATAACTCTACATCAAATATCAATGTTGAATTTATTGGAATACCTGGTAATATATTTTTCCCATAAGCAAGAGTTGGCGGTATGACTAATTTGATTATACCTCCTTTTTTAATTAATTTTATACCTTCTTGTAAACCATTAATTAAGTTTTTTAATAAAAAATGTGCTGAATAGTCTTTTCTATAATAAGAACTATCAAATACAGATTTATCTATTAAAGTACCTATATATTTGATATATATTACTGAACTATCTATTGCAAAATTTCCTTTTCCTATTTTTTTTATTAAATAAGCTAAACCGCTTTTAGTTTTTTTAACACCTTCTTTTTTACAAAATTTATTTATATAATTTTGGCCTCTAAAAAAATTATCTCTAGATTCTTCCTCTAAAACAACTTTATTAGCCTGTTTAAGTTTATTATCTAATAATAATAAAGAATGCGATATTTCTGAATCAGATAATTTAACTTTATCAATAATAGAATCTTCTAATCCTAAAATTAAGTTTTTTTTATTCAAAAAAATACCCATTTTTTCTTGATCTTCAAAAAAATTTTTTATATAACGACCAAAAAAAACCCCTAATGAATAATCAGAAAAATATTTTTTTTTTAAATAAAAATTATCATCTTTTAAATTAACACCAAAAGATGATAAACAAAATATTCTTAAATAAATTAATATGATTATAATTACATAAAATGTAAATTTCATCTATTCTCCAGATAAAAATTTTATACAAGTAAAAAATTTTAACAAATTAAAGTAATTATTGTTGGTCTATTCATATATAATTGATTTATTGAAATATAATTATTTTAAAATAAATTAATAAAAAATATGTTAATTATTATAAAAAATTTTATATTAAAAGTATAATATAAAAAATTTTAATACAATTTAACAAAAAATAATAGCTAATTATGATTTTTACCAAATTTATTTTTATAAATAAAATATTAAAGATAATTTAAATTAAGAAAATCTTTATTAAGATAAATTTAAAAACTTAATTAATAAACATTTATTAAAAAGAGAAAGATAATGAAAAACTATAACCGTATTGGTCTCACTTGGATTGGTTACTTTTCTTATGCATTAGCAGGAGCTCTAGTTGTCGTCACAGGTATGGTTATGGAAACAATAGCTAAAAATTTTAATTTATCAATTATAAAAACAAGCAATATATTTACTTTTCTAAATGCAGGAATACTAGTTTCTATTTTAGTTAATAACTATTTAATAAAAATTATATCTATCAAAAAACAAATAATATATGGTTTTTTTTTAGTAATAATATCATTATTTTTAATAATTAAATTTAATAATATTTTTTTATTTTCATTAAGTATATTTATACTAGGTATAGTTAGCGGAATGACAATGTCAATTAGTACATATTTAATAACTTATTTATATGATGAAAAAAAAAGAGTATCAATATTATTGATAAGTGATTCATTTTTTAGTATGTCGGGAATTTTATTTCCTTTTATTACAAGTTTATTATTATCAAATAAAATTTGCTGGTCATGGATATATGTAATAATAGAAATTATATATTTAGTTATTTTTTTAATTTCAATAACAATTAATTTTCCTAAAATAAATAAAATTAATAAAAAAAAATCATCAAATATTAACATATTTAATATAGAAGTTATAATATTATCATTATCAGCATTATTATATATTTTAGGTCAATTAAGTCTTGTTTCATGGATTCCAGAATATGCAATTAAATCATTAAAAATAGATATTAGTATAGCAGGAAAGTTAATAAGCAATTTTTGGACATTTTACATGATTGGTATGTGGTGTTTTAGTGCAATAATTAGATTTTTTGATTTAAAAAAAATTATAATAATATTAACAGGAATTTCTGCAATATTAACTTTTATTATTACAAAAACTATGAATATAACAATATTTAAATATGCAATAACTGCTTTAGGGTTTTTCTCAAGCTCTATATATACTATAATAATAACATTAGGTTCAATGCAAACTAAAATATCATCCCCTAAAATTATTAATATAATATTAACATCAGGAACATTTGGTACTTTATTAACTTTTATTATTACGGGTCCTATTGTAGATATCAAGGGAATCAACATATCTTTAAGTATTTCTAATATATTATATACGTTTGTATTTATTTTATATATAATATACTTTTTGTATAAAAATCAAAAAAAAAATACTAATAACTAATTAATTGCATTAAAAACTTTAATTAAGGTTTTTTTAGCAATAATTTTAGCTGCATTAGCGCCACTATTAATTATTTTTTTTAAATACTTTTCATTTCTGCGATAGAAATAAAATTTCTTTTGTAATTTATTTATTTTTGAAGTAATTGCATTAATAAGTGATTTTTTAAAATAACAATAAGACTTGCCTTTAAAAATATTTTCTAAATAATTTATTTCTTTATCTGTTATACAAGAAAAAATTTCTAATAAATTTGAAATTCCAGGTTTAATAATTGGATTATATATAATTCTAGGAGGAAAATCCGAATCAGTAACAGCTTTATGTATTTTATTATGAATTATTTTTATATCATCTAATAAGAAAATAACATTATTAACATTATTATCAGATTTTGACATTTTTTTATTAGGATTTAGTAAAGACATAATTCTAGAACCGCAATTAGGTATTAAAAAATTAGGAATAGTAAAAACTTTACCATATATTTTATTGAATCTTTTTGCTATTCTTGAAACTAATTCTAAATGTTGTATTTGATCCTCTCCTATAGGTACAATATTAGATTGATATAATAAAATATCAGATGCCATTAAAATAGGATAGTTTAATAAACCAGCATTAATATTACTACTATTTTGCATAGATTTATTTTTAAATTGAGTCATACGCATAAGTTCACCAAAATATGTATAACAATTTAATATCCATTGAAGTTCAGTGTGCTCTTTAACATAAGATTGAACAAAAATAATGCTTTTATTAGGATCTATTCCGCAAGATAAATATAATGCCAAAGTATCAAATACTCTATTTTGTAAACTGCTAGAATAATTTCTAATAGTCATAGAATGCAAATCAGATATACAATATATACAATTATAACTATTTTGCATAGAAGACCATTTTGATAATGAACCTATATAATTTCCTAAAGTTAACTGACTAGTAGGTTGTATACTACTAAATACAGTTTTTTTAAAGGAGTCCATATAAAATTAATTCCTTAAAATTTAAGAATATTACTAACATAAATAAAATAATTAATAACAAAAGATATTTAATGGAAGGATTTAGAATTTAATTTATTTAATTTTAATCTGAATTTTTGTATTATATTTTTATAATTATCACAAGAAAAAATAGCCGAACCAATTATAAACATATCAGCTCCAGAAAATGCAATATCATATATATTATTCAATTTAATACCACCATCAACAGCTAAAATAATATTTTTTTTATTGATATTAAGTATATTTTTTACTTGTTTAATTTTATCTAACATTTTTAAAATAAAATCTTGATTAGATAAACCTGGGTTAACAGACATTATTAAAACTAAATCTAACTTGTCTAGAATATAATCTAAATAATTCAAAGATGTAGATGGATTAAATACTAATCCTGATTTACAACCATATCTTTTAATTAAATTTAATGTTTTATCTATATGATCAGTAGACTCTGGATGAAAAGTAATAAAATTGGCTCCTGCTTTTGCAAACATGGGAATAAGATTATCTACAGGTTTAGTCATTAAATGAACATCTATAGGAACATTAATGTTATTATCGCGTAAAGATTTTAAAACCATAGGACCTAAAGTTATACTAGGCACATAATGATTATCCATAACATCAAAGTGAATAAGATCTCCACCTGCAGAAATAACTTTTAAAATTTCATCGCCTAGTTTAGCAAAATTAGCTGACAAAATTGATGGTGCTATTAAAAATTTTCTCATTTATAAAACCTAAAAATATTAAAATTAATATTGTATAATAAGTAACTTCTATAAAATGAACTTATAATTAAATACCAAACTATTTTAAATATAATCTAAAATTTAATAATTGAATAATATAAAAAACTATTTAATAAAATAATTTTGGCATTTTTGTATAGACAAACATATAGTATTAATAGAAACAAAATCATTAATAATAGCTTTTCCAATAGATACAGGTATAACTAGTCTAATTTTGTTAGAAACTATTTTTTTATCCCTTTTCATAATATTAATATAATTAGATTCATTCATACTGCTAGGTCCTTTAACAGGTAATCCAGTTTTTAATAATAAATTTAGAATACGTAAGGTATCATTATGTTTTAAAAATCCTAATAATTCGGATGCAAATGATGCCATAGCAATTCCTACAGAAACAGCTTCTCCATGCAACCAAGAACTATACTTTGTATAACTTTCGATAGCATGCCCATAAGTATGACCTAAATTTAATAATGATCTAGAATCAGTATCACGTTCATCAATCTCAACAATTTTAGATTTTAATTCACAACATTTATTAATACAATATAAAATAGATTTTTTATCTAAAGATATAAGATTATCAATATTTTTTTCTAACCATAAAAAAAATAATTTATCAAATATTATAGCATATTTAATTACTTCGGCTAAACCAGATATTAATTGTTTTAATGGTAATGTTACAAGAAAATCTATATCTATAATTACTGAAGAAGGATGCCAAAAGGAACCAATCATATTTTTACCTAAAACATGATTAACTCCAGTTTTACCTCCAATAGAAGCATCTACCTGAGATAATAAAGTTGTAGGTACTTGAATAAATTTAATTCCTCTTTGATATATAGAAGCAACAAAACCAGTTAAATCACCAATTACTCCTCCACCTAATGCAATTAATAAAGTATTATTTCTATTATAACATTTAGTTATCAATTGAGTTATAATATACTCGGCTTGAATAAATGTTTTGCTATTTTCCCCATCTGGAATTATTAAAATATCTAAATTTATATCATATTTGCTAAATAAGCTAATTTTTTTTTCTGACAAAATTTTATGTAAAACATTATTAGTTATTAAAACAACTTTTTCTTTCTTTTTAAAAATTGAAAAAGTATATTTATCTTCTATTAAACCACCAGATGAAATCATGATAGAATAACTAAAATTTTTTAAATTAATATCTATCTTTTTCATTAAAATATACACCAACTGAATAATTTTTATATAAATTTTAATTATTTTTTTCTAATAAATTTATAATTTTTATAGCGACAATTTTAGCGCTATGTTCATCAGTACGAAATGTAAAGTCAGCTATTTCTTTATATAAAGGATCACGTTCTGAGGATAAAGATCTTAAAACATCGATAGCTGGAACATTGACTTGTAATAAAGGTCTTTTCTTATCTCGTTGAGTTCTATGTAATTGTTTTTCAATAGTTGTACATAGATATATAACTAAACCTCGAGAAGAAAGTCTATTTCGGGTAAGTTTAGATATCACAGAACCACCACCTGTAGCAAGAATAATACCGTTTAATTTAGTAAGCTCATTAATTATACGTTCTTCTCTAGCACGAAACCCTGATTCTCCTTCTAAATCGAAAACCCAGCTTATATCTGCTCCAGTACGTTTTTCAATTTCTTGATCAGAATCATAAAATTCCATATTTAACTGTTGAGATAACTGACGACCTATAGTACTTTTACCAGCACCCATAGGTCCTATTAAAAAAATATTACGTTTATCTGCCATCTTTTAAATTACTAATTCAAAATTATTTAAAAAAATAACAACACTTATTAAATGAAAAATATTAAGTAGTTGAAGAGAATAAAAAATAAGATAAATCTTATTTGTACTATTAATAAAAATTATTAATATCTAATAAAAGACTACTAATTTTAGAAAGAAAAATCAAGTATTATATAATTAATATTTGTTAATTATTAAAAATACTTGATTAATTTAAATTTAATCATTATAGTTATTAACTATTTTTAAATTTATATATAATATCAAAAAGGTGAGATGTCTGAGAGGCTTAAAGAGTACGCTTGGAAAGCGTATGTATGGAAACGTACCGAGGGTTCGAATCCCTCTCTCACCATATATTATAAAATAATTAAGAAAAATTTATTTTAACTAAAATAACTCAAAACAATAAAATTGATTCTAAAGCTAAATTGATCATTTTATTTAGTTTACTTTCTCTATCTATATAGTTTAAACTTTTAGACGTATTAATAATATCAGAGACTGTACAAACAGAAATAGCTTGAACGTTTAATTCGGATGCAATACTATAAATTCCAGCTGTTTCCATATCAATACCAAGTATATTATAATTCTTAATTAATTTAAAAAGGATAGGATCAATAGTATAAAAAAAATCTGTAGAAAATAAATTTCCTATATGAACTTTATAATTTAATTTTTTAGATGTTTCAAAAAATTTATTAAGCATATCAAAATCAGCTATAGCAGCATAATCATAGTTGTTAAATCTTAATCTGTTAAATGAAGAATCTGTACAAGCACCCATACCAATAATTATATCTTTTAAATTTATACCTTTAATTATAGAACCACAAGTTCCTAATCTAATAATTTTTTTTACATTATAAAAAGTCAATAATTCTTTAATGTAAATAGCACTAGAAGGAATACCCATTCCATGACTCATAATAGAAACTTTAATATCCTTATACATACCAGTAAATCCTAACATAGAGCGCACATTACTAATTTCTACTACATTTTTTAACCAATTAAAAGCAATATATTTGGTTCTAATTGGATCTCCTGTTAAAATAACAATATCAGAAAAATCTGTTTTATTAGCATTTATATGAGGTGTAATCATATGTAATCCTTTAAATCATAAATAAAATTATTAAAATTAAAATAAAATATTCTTACCGTATTTCATATCAGATAAATTAAAATAATGTGCCAAAGTTTGGGCAATATCTGAAAAAGTATTACTATATCCTAAATAGCTATTTTTTTTATGATTTGAATATATAAGTATAGGTATATATTCTCTAGTATGATTAAAACCTATCCAAGTAGGATCGCAACCGTGATCAGAAGTTATAATTAATAAATCATTATCTTTAATTAATGATAAAATTTTTGGAAGCAGGAGATCAAAATATTCTAAATCTCTTGCATAACCAGCTACATTACGTCTATGACCCCATAAAGAATCAAAATCTACAAAATTAGCAAAAACAATAGAGTTGTTTGGAGCTATTTTAATTTCATTAATAGTTTTATTAAAAATATCATATATACCATCAGCTTTTACTGAATAAGTAATTCCATAATTATTATAAATATCTGAAATTTTTCCAATACCAACAACTTGACCTTGTTTTTCAATCAAAAGTTTTTTCATTATAGTTATATCATGTGGCTTGACAGAAAAATCTTTACGATTCATAGAACTACGAATGTAATTTTTATTATTTTTACCAGAAAAAGGCCTAGCTATTACACGAGCAACATTATATTTACTTTTATTAAGAATATTCCTAGAAACTTTACATAAAGAATAAAGAGAATCTAAACCAAAATAATCTTCATGACAAGCTATTTGAAACACTGAATCAGAAGAAGTATAAAAAATTGGTTTTTTAGTTTTAATATGATCTTCACCTAAATCACTAATAATAGATGTACCAGATGAATGACAATTTCCTAAATAACCAGATAAACTATTTATATTAACTATTTCATTTAATATTTTATCAGGAAAACTATATTTTTTATCCTTAAAATAGTGCCAATCGTATAGTACTGGAACTCCTGCAATTTCCCAATGACCTGAAATTGTATCCTTACCAAAAGAAATTGGACTTGCATAACCATAATTAGCAATTATTTTAGTATTTTTATTAAGACCAAGAGGAAAATTTCCAGAAGCTGCTTCTGAAGCTAAACCAATTCCTAAAGATGTCAAATTAGGAATAAATAAAGAACCTCTTCTTCCAAAATTAGCCTTTCCTTTATAACAAAACTCAGCTATATGATTAAGTGTATTAGAACCTTCATCACAGAATAGGTGAGAATCTTTTGTATGACCTATTCCTAAAGAATCTAAAACTAATATAAACGCTCTTTTCATTAAATTACCAAATACTAGTAAATTTATAAAAATATTTTAATAATAATGATTAATTATATCATTATTAGATAAAAGATTTAAATATCTAATGAGTTAAATGAAGAAAATAATTAAATTAATAAAATATATTTCAGTAAATATATTGTTAATTTTCAATAAATAATAATATAAAGGATTAATTGATTTTATTTTAAAAAAAAGCTAAATTAACCAATAAAAATTAATCTTATTATTTTAATAATATAAATATAAAAATGAAAAAAAAATCGATATATATATCTTATACTGGCGGGACAATTGGTATGTTAAAAACAAAAAAAGGATATGTACCAGAACCTGGAAATTTACAAAATAATATAATATATATGCAAGAATTTCTAAAAACGGAGATACCTAAATTTAAAATAAAAGAATATAACCCTTTAATTGATTCTTCTAATATGACTCCTCAATAATGGATAATAATAGCTAATGATATAAAAAAAAATTATAATAAATATGATGGATTTATAGTTTTACATGGTACTGATACTATGTCTTACACAGCTTCTGCTCTGTCTTTTATTTTAGAAGATCTAAATAAACCAGTAATAATAACAGGATCACAACTTCCTATTTCAGAAATACGTTCAGATGGAAGAAATAATTTATTAAATTCATTAATAATTGCTGCAAAATATCCCATTAATGAAGTAACAATATTTTTTAATAATTGGCTATATAGAGGTAACAGAACGACAAAGATAAATGCTAATGGATTTCATGCTTTTGATTCACCAAATTTTCCACCTCTATTAGAGGCAGGAGTTAAGATACGTGAAATATATAATAATAAAAAAAAATCAAAAAAAAATAAAAAAAAACAAATTAAAGTTAATAATATTTACCCGCAACCTATTGCTATAATTTCAATATACCCTGGAATATCTTACAAAATAATTAAAAATTTTCTACTAAAGCCTATTAAAGCATTAATATTATGCTCTTACGGTATAGGAAATGCACCACAAGATAAATATTTTTTGAACTCATTAAAAAATGCAATTAAAAATCAAATAATTATATTAAATTTAACGCAATGTATCTCAGGTAAAGTAAATATGAATAGATATGCTTCTGGAAGCTCTTTAGCTGATATAGGAGTTATAAGCGGACATGACTTAACCATTGAAGCTGCATTGACTAAATTACATTTTTTATTTAGTCAAAATTTTTCTATTGAATTAATAAAGAAAAAAATAGAAATTAACATTAGTGGGGAAATAACAACGTCTTAGCATAAATATAAGTCAAAAATTTATATTTTAAAAAATAAATCAAATAAAATTTTAAATAAAAACTCAAAATCACAAATAAGAATGTTTTCCATATCTATGATTAGTTATATCCTTGACTCCTTTTAATTCAGGAAAGCAAGATAACAATTTCTTTTCAATTCCTTCTTTGAGAGTTAAATTAATCATAGAACAACCATTGCATCCGCCAGTAAATTTTAAAAAAACATATCCTTCTTTAGTTAGATTAACTAAGAATACTTTACCTCCATGAGATAATAAATTAGGATTAATTTCCATATCTAAAAAGTTATTTATTTTATCTATTAAATTGTTGTTATTAAATGTTTTTTTTCTAGCATAAGGAGCTTTCATAGTCAATTGACTTGACAATTCATCTTCTACAATATCAATTTCTGAATCTTTTAAAAAATCACAACTATTAAAATCAACATATACATAAAATTGTTTAAAATCTAACTTTATATCCGTAGTATCTACTTCATTTTGTAAACAATATGAAACGCCACATTCTGCGTTTTTTTCACCTGGATTATTAACAAATACTCTAATTTGAGTTCCTTTTTTTTGTTTAGATAATAAATCTATAAAATGTTTTTGTGCATTTTTTGTAATTTTAATCATATCTTATATTTTATATAAATATTTTTTAAAATTATACTACAATTTTTAAAAAATATTAATAAAAAGATATTTTTTTGTTAAAATTTAATTTTTAAAAAATAAAATAATATGAAAAAATTACATTGGGAAACTATAGGTAATGGGAGTATAAATTTAATTTTATTGCACGGATGGGGTCTAAATAATAATGTATGGTTATTTATAATAAAAAAATTATCAAATCACTTCAAATTATATTTAGTTGATCTTCCTGGATTTGGTTATAGTAATGCATTAAATGATTGTTCATTTAATGAAATTTCAGAAATATTATTCCAAAGTATGCCTAAAAAATCTATTTGGTTAGGATGGTCTATGGGAGGATTATTTGTAAACAATATAGGTTTAAATCATTCTAAACAAGTAATAGCTTTAATAAATATATGTTCTTCGCCTTGTTTTATATCTAAAAAAAACTGGCCAGGGATTAGTGATTCAAAACTAATGCGTATGTTTAACCAATTAAATAAAAATTATAAGAAAATTATATATTACTTTATAGAAATACAAAATCAACAAACAAAAGAAGAAAAATTAAGTATAGATTTTTTCAAAAAAATAATTTTTTCTAAACCAATACCAGAAATAAATACATTAAAAAACGGACTAAAAATTCTAAAAAACATCGATTTGAGAGAAAAAATGATTAAATTAAAAGTACCTCTATTAAGAATTTATGGAGAATTAGATAATTTAGTACCAATTGAAATTAATAATATTCTAAATGTTAAATGGCCTAATACATATTCTTATATAATAAAAAAATCAGGTCATGCTCCTTTTATTTCTAATCCAGAAATATTATGTAATATCTTAATAAAATTTAAAAAAAAAATAAAAATGAATCTCCAATAGATTTTGAGGATGATATACCATTTTAAATCTATATTTTTGTAAATGTAAAAGCCTCATATTGCAATGAGGCTTTTACATTTACAAAAATATAGATTTAAAATGGTATATCATCCTCAAAATCTATTGGAGATTCATTTTTATTAAAAGAATTTTCATTTAGATTTAAATCTGAAGACTTGTGATTTTTATTAATAATTTTATTATTAGATGAAGAACTTAAGTTTTTAGATTTTGATGTAGAAACATTAGAATTACTAAAAATTCCAGAATTACGGTTACCTAACATTTGCATAGTACCGTTAATATTTACAACTACTTCAGTAGTATAACGATCTTGACCATTCTGATCTTGCCACTTTCTAGTTTGTAAAGTACCTTCTATATAAACTTGAGAACCTTTGCGTAAATAATCACCAGCAATTTCAGCTAATTTACCAAATAAAACAACACGATGCCATTCTGTCCTTTCTTTACTTTCACCTGTATTTTTATCTTTCCAATTCTCAGAGGTTGCTAAAGTCATATTAGCAACAGCACCACCATTTGGCATATAACGAATTTCAGGATCTTGACCTAAATTACCTATTAATATTACTTTGTTAATTCCTCTGCTTGCCATATTTAAATCTCTTAAAATTTAATTATCAAATTAAAATTGTAACATAATTTTTAAAAAAAATTAAAATTAAAAAATAAGAATAAGCAAAATTAAATTAAGTAGATAATAAATACCAAATAGATCATTAACTGAAAATTAGGTTATAATTATTTTATAAAATAATAAAATTAAAGAAAAAATTAAATATGAAAATAAATAAAATAAAAAATAAAACAGATAAAATATATAAAAATAATGATATAAAAAAAATAAAAATACCTCCTCATTCTTTAGAAGCAGAACAGTCAGTTTTAGGCGGTTTAATGCTAGATAATGAAAGATGGGACTCGGTATCAGAAAGAATAACAGAAAATGATTTTTTCAGCAGAGCTCATAAATTAATATTTAGAGAAATGCAAAGTCTATTAGATTTAGGTAATCCCATTGATTTAATCACACTATCAGAATCACTAGAACAAAAAGGAGAATTGGATAATGTGGGAAGATTTGCATATTTAGCAGAACTATCAAAAAATACTCCTAGTACAGCAAATATAAAAGCATATGCTGATATAGTAAAGGAAAGATCAATAGTAAGGGAAATAATATTAGTTGCAAATAAAATTGCTAATGCAGGATATGATACAAAAGGACGTAAAAGTGAAGAATTACTTGATTATGCAGAATCAAGTGTATTTAAAATTTCAGAAAAAAGATCAAATACAAATGGGGGACCAAAAAATATAGAAGAAATATTAGATTCTACAGTTGAAAACATAGAAAGGTTAATAAAAAACCCTCATGATGGAGTAACGGGAATAAACACAGGATACGCAGATTTAAATAAAGAAACCTCAGGTTTACAACATTCAGATTTAATAATTATAGCTGCAAGACCTTCAATGGGTAAGACTACATTTGCAATGAACTTATGCGAAAATGCAGCAATGATATATGAAAAACCAGTATTAATTTTTAGTTTAGAAATGCCTGGAGAACAAATAATGATTAGAATGTTAGCTTCATTATCTAGAGTTAAACAAACTAAAATTAGGACAGGACAATTAAGCGATGAAGATTGGTCAAGAATCTCAGGAACTATAAACATTTTATTAAAAAAGAAAAACATATATATAGATGATTCATCAGGATTAACACCAAGCGAAGTTAGATCTAGAGCAAGAAAAATATACAGAGAAAATAACGGATTAAGTTTAATAATGGTAGATTATCTACAACTTATGAGGGTTCCATCTTTATCTGATAATAGAACACTAGAAATAGCAGAAATTTCAAGAACTTTAAAAGCTTTAGCAAAAGAACTTAAAGTTCCTATTATAGCCTTATCGCAACTAAATAGATCTCTAGAGCAGAGAGCAGATAAGCGTCCAGTTAATTCAGATTTAAGAGAATCTGGTTCAATAGAACAAGACGCAGACTTAATAATGTTTATATATAGAGATGAAATATATCATGAAAATAGCGATCTAAAAGGTGTAGCGGAAATAATAATAGGAAAACAAAGAAATGGACCTATTGGAACTATTAAACTAACATTTAACGGTCACTGGTCAAGATTTGATAACTATGCAGGAACAAAATATGAAAAATAAATTAAAATATTTAAAGCATTTTTTTGCATAAGATATATTTAAAAAATAGCAATTATTTAAATTAGATTTTAATTTTTAAATTAAATATGTAATAATTGATTAATAAAATTTCAAAAAAAATAAGAAATATGAAAATAAAACTTGGTATTGTAATGGACTCTATAAAGCTTATAGACATAGATAAAGATTCAAGTTTTGCTATGTTAATAGAAGCGCAAAATAGAAAATATGAAATCTATTATATGGAAGAAAAAGACTTATTTTTAGAATCAGAAAACGCTTTTGCAAAAAGTAAAAAAATTAAGATAAAAAAAGATAAAAAAAAATGGTTCAATTTTATTGATAATAAAAAAATTAATTTATGTGAATTAGATGTAATCTTAATGAGAAAAGATCCTCCTGTAAATATGCAATTTATATATACTACATATATTTTAGAAAAAGCTGAGAAAAAAGGAACGATAATAATAAATAAACCAAAAAGTTTACGTAATTTTAATGAAAAAATATTTATATTCGATTTCAAAGAAATAATACCTAAAACTATAGTAACAAAAGATATAAAAATAATTAAAAATTTTATAGAAAAACAAAAAGAAATTGTATTAAAACCACTAGATCTAATGGGAGGAAAATCTATTTTTAGAATAAAAAAAAATGATCCAAATTACTTATCAATTGTAGAATTAATGACTAACTATGAAAAAAAATACTGCATGGCTCAAGAATATATATCTGAAATTAACAACGGAGATAAAAGAATAATCGTAGTCAATGGAAAAATTATTCCTTGGTTGTTAAAAAGAATTCCAAAAAACGGAGAAACTAGAGCTAATATAATGAGTGGAGGTAAAGGAATAGTAGAAAAAATAAATGAAAAAGATTTAAAAATTGCTAAAATAATAGCAAAAAAACTTAAGTTGAATAAAATATTTTTAGCTGGAATTGATATTATAGGAGATAAATTAACAGAAATAAATATTACAAGCCCAACATGTATTGTAGAAATACAAAAATTCTCAAAAGTGCCTATTTGTAAAATAATAATGAATGAAATAGAAAATCAAATTAAAATTAAAAAACAAAAAAGTTAAAATAAAAATGTTTATTATTGCAATAGATTTTGGAACTAAAAGTATAGGAATAGCTATAGGGCAAAAAATAACTTATACAGCTAACCCATTAAAAACAATAAAATGTAAAAATAAAATTATATTTTGGAAAAAAATAAAAAATATTTTAGAAAAATGGAAACCTATATTTATAATAGTAGGATTACCTTTAAACATTGATGGATCAATACAAAACATCACAAAAAAAGCAATAAAATTTTCGAAAGAAATTAAGTCAAAATTTAATATTGATGTAAAATTACAAGATGAAAGACTAACTACAATAGAAGCCAAATCTATTATATTTAAACAAAAAGGATTTAAGCATCTAAAAAAAAATAAAATAGATTCTATGTCTGCTGTAATAATATTAGAAAGTTGGTTAAATAAACAAAGAAGAAAGTAAAAAATAATTTAAAAAATAAAAAAGTAATTTGAAAAATGAATAATTCTATATCAAAAAATATAAAAAAAATAAAAATAAAAATACAAAAAACAGCAGAAAAATATAAAAAAGATAAAAAAAAAATAAGATTATTAGCGGTCAGTAAACAAAAATCGATCATAGAAATAGAAAAAGCAATAAATAGCAATCAATTTGATTTTGCAGAAAACTATGCTCAAGAAGCAATAAAAAAAATAAAAATTTTAAATAAAAAGAAATATAAAATAATATGGCATTTTATTGGAAAAATACAAAGTAATAAAACTAAGATAATTGCTCAAAACTTCTCTTGGTGTCATAGTATATGTAATTCTAGAATAGCAATAAAATTAAATAATTATAGAACAAAAGAATTATTACCTTTAAACTCGTTAATACAAATTAATATAAAAAAAAACAATGAAATTGATGACAAAGAAATATATAATATTTCTGATATTATAAAATCTTTGCCTAATTTAAAGTTAAGAGGAATAATGGCAATTCCTAATAAACTAAACAAAAACAAAGAAAAAGAAATAAAAGCAACATATAAAAAAATAGAAAAAATATATAATAAACTAAAAGAAAAATATTCATCAATAGATACTTTATCATTAGGAATGAGTAATGATATAAGAATAGCTATAAAAAATGGAAGTAATATGCTAAGAATAGGTAAATCAATATTTGGTAACAGAAAATAACAAAATTTATTTATATAATATAACTAGAGAAATTTATGCTAATATTAATTTTATTCAGTAAAAAAATAATTGACATATACATTATGATAATAATACTACGTATATGGATCAATTTATTAAATAATGATTTACATGATAATTTGTCTAAATTTATAATAAAAGCAACAGAACCTCTTATAAATTTAATTAATAAATTAAGTATAAGTAAAAATACTAATTACATAAATATATATTTAATATTGATATCTTTAGTAATAACAACAATAAAAAATTCTATTATTATGTTCGTAAGTACCGGATATTTTTATATAAATCCAATAAACTTAATTGTAAATATAGCTTCATTATTAAAATTAATAGGTAATTTAATATTTTACTTAATAATAACACGTTCATTTATTAGTTTTATTAAACAAGAGTATAGTAGCATAAACTACTTATTAGTAAAGTTAACAGATCCTTTAATATTACCAATCAAAAGAATAATTCCAGATGTAGGTAATCTAGATTTTGCACCAACAATACTAATAATATTTCTATATTTATTAAATTTTTTAGGAAATATAATTTTTTTTAAAATATGGAATTTTATATAATAAAAATATAAAAATGATAAATTATCTACCTCCATTAAGCTTATATATACATATACCCTGGTGCTTAAAAAAATGTGATTACTGTGATTTTAATGTACATAAATATCAGAAAAAGATTGATCAGAATAATTACATAAAACACGTAATATTAGATTTAAGAAATAATTTACCATTAATATTAAATAGAAATATTAAAACAGTATTTATTGGAGGTGGTAGTCCTGGATTAATTAAAATTGAAATCATAAAAAAACTAATAAACAAAATAAAAGAAATACTAAAAATAAAAAATAAAATAGAAATAACAATAGAAATAAACCCAAACAAAAAAGAAATTTACAAAATAAATCAATTTGTTAAAGCAGGTATTAATCGTATATCAATAGGAATACAAACATTTAATAAAAAAAATATGGTTTTAATAGGAAGAAATCAAGAACTAAAAAATATAATGCGATCAGTAAAAATTGTTAAATCAACAAATTGTAAAAACTTTAACATAGATATAATATACGGATTGCCTAATCAAACTATAGAAGAAGCAATATATGATATAAAAAAAGCTATTAAACTAAAACCGGATCATATATCATGGTATCAGTTAACAGTAGAAAAAAATACAATTCTTTATTATAAAAAACCTATTCTACCAAACGAAAATGTTTTATATAAAATAACAAAGTTAGGTAATAAAATACTTAAAAATAATGGATTTTACCAATATGAAATTTCTTCATATGCAAAAAAAAATAAAAAATGCAAACATAACTTAAACTACTGGAGATTTGGTGATTACTTAGGAATAGGTTGTGGTGCTCATAGTAAAATAACTCAATCAAATAATAAAATATTAAGAATAATAAAAAATAAAAGACCAATAGATTTTATAAAAGGAAAATACATAAATAAAAAGTACGAAATCTTAAAAAAAGACAAAATAATAGAATATTTTATGAATTATTTTAGAATTTATGAAAAAGTATCAATAAAAAAATTTAGTAAATATACAAATATTAAAGAAAAAGATATTTTACCTAAAATTCAAAAAGCGATAAAACATGGATATATAACTAAAAATAAAAACAATTTAAATACAACTAAAAAAGGAAAATTATTTTTAAATGATTTATTAGAAATATTTATTTGATATGTTAATTTTTTTCAAAAACTAAATTAAATAACCTTTTTCCATTTAATTTACTTTTTAATTCAAACTTAGTCTTTTCCCTACAGTTAAACAATAGATGATGTTTTTTATGTGATATATTTTTAAAACTTGTAATTTTAGAAATAATTTTTAGAATATTATTAACATAAGATTCAGAATCAGTAATAATATGTAGTATACCCTTAAAAATTAACTTAGCAAAAATTAAATCAATAAAATCTTTTTTTAATATTCTACGTTTATTATGTCTTCTTTTAGACCAAACATCAGGACAAAAAATTTGAAACTTTAATATAGAATTATCTTTAATCATATAGTACAATACATCAAACGCATCATAATAAATTAATTTTAAATTTTTTATATTGAGTGAGTTTATCTGTTTTAAACAATAGATAATACCAGGTAAATATACTTCTATTCCCAAAAAATTCTTAGAAAAATTTTTAGAAGCAATATCAACGAGAGCGTTACCATAACCAAAACCTATATCTACTATTAAAGAGTTATTAAAATCAAATAAATTATTAATATTAATTTTTTTAGTTAAAAAATTTATACCTGAATAGTTCCAAAATTTATTTAAAATATTTGTCTGATCTGTAGTGATTTTTCTTTTACGAATAACATAACTACGGATAGTACGTTTATAAGATAATTTTTTTTTAAACATAATTTAATATACAATTAAAAGTTATTATTCTAAAAATCAAAAAATATTATTCCATAGCAATATTATCAGTATTTTAATAAATAAACAATAAGAGTTATAAAAATAATGAAAAATAAAATTTTTTGCAAATTTCTAAAAAAAATATCAAAAAAACAAGAAAATAAAGTATATCCAGGAAAATTAGGAGATAAAATATTTAAAGAGATATCTGAAGAAGCATGGAAAATATGGACACTACAACAAACTATTATAATAAATGAAAAACAGCTAAATATGTTAAAAAGAGAAGATAGAAAAATAATAGAAAATGAAATGATAAATTTTTTATTTAAAAATAAAAATTAAAAAGCATAATATTAAATTTTATGAAAAATAATTTTATATACATAATTAGAATAATCCTCTATATTTTTAATTATACGAATAATATTAAAATCAAGCATATATTTTTTAGATAAAAAAAATAAATGTTCTCTATATAATTTAAAATAATTTTTGTTTAATTTATTTTTACAATGTAATATCCAATTATTTTTTTCTTCAATATCTAAAGTATTTTCAAAGTTTCTAGATCTATAAAAAAATAGTAATAAAGTTAGTCTTTCATCAAAATTACATTTAGATAAATTTATCTTACTCAATTTAAAACAATTAGATTGTCTAATGTGATTTATTATACATTTATCACGTGTACTAAAAAAATTTTTATAAAGCTGAGATTCCACATCAGAATAAACAAGACTATTATTAATCTGGGAAAAAAAATTATATATTTTTTTTATAAAAAAAGAATTTTTTTTTAATATAGAAATATTATTAAATATAAATTCTAAATTTATATTCAAACGTAATAAATCATCTGATCTAAGACAATTTAAAGACAAAATAACAGGACATTTATTAATGTACACAAAATTAATTGGTAAATAATACTTAAATCTCTTATTAAAAATATCTTTAATTTTATATTTATTAAGAATATTAAAATTTATTTTACTTAAATGATTTAAATCTTCTAATAAATTACATGTTACTAATATATTTGCATTTTTAGGATGCCATATCAAAGGTGAAACAATCCCAATATTGTTTTTTTTAGCTCCAAAACAATTAGAAACATAAACCAAAATTTTTTTGTTACTATTTAAAATATTTAAAAAACTATTTTTTCTTCTATTTTTAAATAAAAATAAAAATAACTTATTATAATTAATCTTTATTAATTTTGCTAATTTAAGAGTAGCATAAACATCTGATATAGCATTATGAGAATTTAAATGAGGTATATTATTAATATTAGTAATATCCTCTAATTTAAAACTAACATGACCATATTTATTAACTGGCCAACGTATTAATCCATCATAAGGTCGTAAAGCATGACAGGCTCTTAATAAATTCAAAACATCCCATCGAGAGTTACCATTTTTCCAGCTCCAAGAGTAAGGATCTAAAAAATTTCTATAAAAAATATTCCTAGTAAATTCATCATCAAAATTAATATTATTATAACCTAAAATACAAGTATTTGGTTTATTAAAAATATCATAAATTAATTTAGCAAATTCGGATTCAATAAAACCATAACGTTGTACATATTGAGGAGTTATACGTGTAATTATTATTGAGTTAGGATCAGGTAAATAATCTAGAGGTAATTTACAATAATAAAATATAGGATCAGAAATAATATTAAATTCTATATCTGTTCTAATACAAGCAAATTGAGAAACCTTATCTTTTATAGGATCAGTGCCAAATGTTTCGTAATCATAAAATAAAAAACTAGGATTAAACATTAAATTTATATTTAAAAATGATTATTAAATATATAATACATAATTATTAATAAAATATAAATAAAAATAATAATATTATTAATAATTAATATATAATATATATTAATTATTAATAATAAAATAAAAAACAAAAACATGAATAACAATCAACAAAAAAAATCTTTTTCTAATGTAATAAAATTTGTACAAATGTTCAGGAGAAAAAATAAATTACAAAGAGAAATAACTGATGTAGAAAATAAAATAAGAGATAATCAAAAGAGAATATTATTACTAGATAATTTACTAGAATATATTAAAACTGATATGAGCATTAAAGAAGTAAAAAAAATAATTAAAAGTATGAAACAAGATTATGAAGATAGAATTTATGATTATTTTTTAAAAAATGCAGATTTATCTAAGGAAAGAAAAGAAATTATGAAAGATATTAAAAATTACAAATAAATTAATAATAATTTTTACAAAGTTAAAACAAAATTTAAGTATATAACTCCTCCGACTGGACTCGAACCAGTGACATACGGATTAACAGTCCGTCGTTCTACCAACTGAACTACAGAGGATTATTAAAATAATTATAATAATATTTTTTATTTTGTCAAGTGATCTTTATGCGAAAAAATTATTTTAAAAAAATAAAGTATACAAATATTATTTTTTATTGTATAATTAACGTTAAATTCAGTTATTCTGTTTAAGATATATATAAAAATTTTAAAAATAATAAAATTATGGCCCTTTAGCTCAGTGGTAAGAGCAGGCGACTCATAATCGCTTGGTCGCTGGTTCAAATCCAGCAAGGGCCAAAAGTATTTATTTATTAAGCTAATTAAATTAAAAATTATAATATAACTGAGTTAATAATGAATTTATTAATAAAAAGAAATAAAAACATACGCCCGATTAAATTTATAAAAAACTATATTAAATTCAATAAAAGCTCGGTATTAATAGAATCAGGAAATACTAAAGTAATATGCAATGCATCAATAGAAAAAAAAATTCCTAAATTTTTAAAAAATAAAAAATCAGGATGGTTAAGAGCAGAATACAGCATGTTACCTTATTCAACAAGTATAAGAAATAATAGAGAAATATTTAAAGGTAAACAAAGCGGAAGAACTATAGAAATACAAAGATTAATATCTAGAATACTAAGAATGTCTATTGATTTAAAAAAATTAGATAACAAATCTACTATAGTAGTAGATTGTGATGTAATACAAGCTGATGGAGGTACAAGAACAGCTTCAGTAAATGGATCTTCAGTAGCTTTATATATTTTATTAAAAGAACTATATACTCAAAAAAAAATAGAAAAAAATCCATTTAAAAATTTAGTCGCAGGTATTTCAATTGGAAAAAAAAATAATAAACTATTCTGTGATATGAATTATAAAGAAGATTCATCAACAGAAATAGATGTAAATATATTTATGAATGAAAAAAAAGAAATAATTGAAATTCAAGGAACTTCAGAAAAAAAACCTATATCTAAGAAAAATTTTTTTCATATATTAGAATTAGCAGAAAAAAATATTCCTTTGATTCTAAATGCTCAAAAAAAAATATTAGAAAAAATATAAAAGTAGTTTTGATAAGACAAAGTATAATAATATGATATATATTAAAAACAAATTTATTAATTTAATAATAAAAAAAAAGTATTACAATTTGGAAAATTTAAATTAAAATCAGGAAGAAATAGTCCATATTTTTTTAACTCTGGAATTTTAAATACAGGTAAAGAACTACATATTTTAGGTAAAATATACGCAAAAATAATAGTAGAATCAAAAATTAAGTTTGATGTAATATTTGGAACAGCTTATAAAGGTATTCCTATAGTTACAGCAACAGCAATAGCTTTATCAAAATATTATAATTTAGAAATTCCTTATTGTTTTAACAGAAAAGAACAAAAACAATATGGAGATAAAGGAGAATTAATAGGAAGTAATATTAAAGAAAAAAAAATTATAATAATAGATGATGTAATAACAGCAGGAACATCTGTTAAAAATTTAGAAAAAATTATAAAAGAGAAAAAAGCACAAGTAAAAGGAATTATAGTTGCATTAGATAGACAAGAAAAATTTCATGGAGAAGAAAATATATCACAATACATAAAAACAAAATATGCATGTAATCTAATATCAATTATTACAATACAAGACATTATATCTTACATATCTAAGGAAAAAAATAAGAAACTATTTAGAAACTTAGAAAAAATGTGTAAATACTATATTAAATATAGTTTATAAAAAATAATAAACACAAATATTCATATTCCGGTATGTCCAAATCCTTTTTTTCCTCTTGTACTAATTTTAGTAAATTCACTAACTACATTTAATTCCACTTTTAATATAGGTATAAATACTATTTGAGCAATACGATTCCCTGGATGAATGGTAAATGATTTATTACTACGATTCCATAAAGAAATCATTAAAGATCCTTGATAATCAGAATCAATTAAACCAATAGAATTACCTAATATAATTCCATGGATATGACCTAATCCTGATCTAGGTAAAATTAAAGCAGTAATCAAAGGATCTTCAATAGATATTGCTATACCAGAAGACAACAAAACAGATTTATTAGGTTTTAAATTTATTATATGATCATTACAAGATAATAAATCTAAACCAGAAGATCCAATAGTCTTATAAGAAGGTAAAGGAAATATATTGCCTATACGTTTATCTATAATTTTAATATTTATTTTTTTTTTCATAAAAAAACCATTAATAAAAAATTAAAATATTTTAAATTTTTACAATTCAATAATATAATTATTAAAAATCTTATTTTATTAATTGTATTAAATTTAAAATAATAAATTTGTGTATATTATTTTTTATTTAAAATCATCATATTTAAAAATATAACATGATGATTATATAATAATTTTATTAAAAACAATATAAATTAAAAAATACTAAAAATTTTACATAATTATGTTTAAAAGAATAAATATTTATTTAAATAAAAATTTTAAACAGTAGTAAAAATATATATTTTATTTTAAAAATTTTTAATTATTGATATCTTAATTAAATAAAAAACGTAAATTCAATCAAATAAATCTATTAAATTTTATATAAGAACTTAAAAAAAATTATTTCTTAGATATAGCATTTACAATAAATGTAGTAGAAATATTTTTATAAGGACTAAAAACTACCTCATACTTTCCAACACTTCGTATTGTATTTGACAATAAATTAATTTCACTTTTATGAACTATAATACCTAAAGATTGTAAAGTATTAATTATGTCTCTTACACCTATAGAACCAAAAAATTTTCCATCTATACTAGATTTAGAAGCAATATTTATCATCCCTATAGATTTAATTTGATCAACTTTATTTTTAGAAGAAATAATTTTTTGATCTATTTGTTTTTTTATCTCTAATTTTTTATTTTCAAAATATGTAATATTTTTTTTAGTAGCTAATACAGCTTTTTTACTTGGAATTAAAAAATTATTAGCATATCCAGGTAATACTTTAACAATATCTCCCTTATTACCTAAATTTGAAATTTTTTCTAATAAAATTATTTGCATTATATAAAATCCTTAAAATTTTAAAATAAATTAAAATAATAAATTGAATAATCAATTATGTTTATCAGTATAAGGTAATAAAGATAAAAATCTAGCTGTTTTAATAGCTTTAGATAATTGACGTTGATATTTAGCTTTTGTACCAGTAATGCGACTAGGAACTATTTTACCACTTTCTGTTATATAATTTTTCAACATAACTATATCTTTATAATCTATTTCTGTAATTCCTTCAGCTGTAAAACGACAAAATTTTCTACGACGAAAGTAACGTGCCATTTTTTTTCCTTATTAAAAATTCGAAATAAAAAACTAATTTTACATTAAATTTTATTTAAAATTTTATAATTCTAAAAGATAAATTTTTATAAACTAACAAAAGATTTATTTTGAATGATATCTTTTTTATCAAAATTATCATCTTTTAATTTTGCAATAGGAGAAATTTCTGTATATGCTTTTTTTACTTTTATAATTAAATTTCTAATAATATATTTGTTAAATCTAAAATTATCTTCTAATTTTTTTATTGTATTTAAATCTACCTCTAAATTCATTAAAATATAGTGCGCTTTATGCAATTTATTTATAGTATAAGATAATTGACGTCTACCCCAATCTTCTAAACGATGCAATATACCATTATTATCTTTTATAATTTTTTTATAATTTTGAACTATACTTGTAATTTCTTCGCTTTGATCAGGATGAATTATCAATATAATTTCATAATGCCTCATGAAAGTATCCTTATATAAATTTATAAAATATTTTATATTGAATTGTTTGAATAATAAATAACTTTTTACAATATAAAATTTATTTTTTAAATTTAATTAAATTTTATAATATAATTTTATTTTAAAAAATTTAATTAATGATAGATTATTATACTACATATAAAAATTAATTAAAATAAACAAAAGAACAATTTATTTTATGCTCATATAAATTTACATCAGTAATTTTAACTTTTATTGTATCTCCTAAATAAAAAACTTTTTTAGAAAATTGATGGATTAATTGTTGATTTAAAATATCTAAATAAAAAATCTTATTATTAATAGAATTAATACAAATAAAAGAGTCAATAAATAAATTATTTAATTTAACAAAAATACCTAAAGAAGTAATATTAAAAATAACAGCATTAAATATCTTGCCAATCTTAGATTTCATAAAATTACATTTTAACCAATCAATAACATTTTTAGTTACTTCATCTGCACGTCTTTCTGTCATAGAACATAAAACACCTAACTTTTTCATATCTGTTATACTATAATGATAACCACCAGAACTTAAATTATTAAACTTATAATGAAATAATTTTTTCTTTTTAATTAAGTATTTTATAGAACGATGCAATAAAAGATCTGGATATCTTCTAATAGGAGATGTAAAGTGAGCATAATGAGACAAAGATAATCCAAAATGACCTCTGTTCTCTGAATCATAAATAGCTTGTTTCATAGATCTTAAAAGATTAATCTGAATTATTTCTTTATGTGAATGTTTTTTTAAATTATTTAATAATAAAGAATAATTCAAAGAACTAGGATTCTTACCTCCTTTAAGAGTTAAACCAAATTTTTTTAATAAATAACGAAAATTAATTACATTATTAGTATTTGGTTTATCATGATCTCTAAACAAGGAAGGTTCAGAATATTTTAAAACAAGGTCAGCTGAGGAAATATTTGCTAATATCATACAATATTCAATCAAACGATGAGAATTATTTCTTTTAGCACGATAAATATATTTAATATTATTTTGTTCATCTAAAATAAATTTTGGTTCTGGATTTTCAAAATTAATACTTCCTCTATTTTTTTGAGAAATTTCTAGAACAGAATAAAAAAATGATAATTTATTTACAAAATCAATAATATTTTTTTTATATTTATTAATTATTTTTTTATTACCTCTCCATATATTATAAACTTCTTCATATGTCAAACGTCCATGAGAAACAATTACAGCTTCATAATGTTTGTAATTAATAATTTCTCCTGAACTTGATAATTTAATCTCACAAATCAAACATAATCTTTCAAGATTAGGTTTTAGAGAACAAATATCATTTGAAAGTTTTTCTGGAAGCATAGGTATAACTTGAAAAGGAAAGTAGATTGAAGTACCTCTTTTTTTAGCCTCGATATCTAATAAAGTTCCAGGTTTTACATAATAACTTACATCAGATACAGCTACCCAAAGATTCCAACCTATTCCTGATATTTCTTTACAAAAAATAGCATCATCAAAATCATGAGCATCATCATTATCTATTGTAATAAAAGGTAAATTTCTTAAATCAACTCTGTTTTTTAAAATATTTTGAGATATAGATTCTTTAATTTTAGAAATTTTATTTTTAATTTTTTTAGACCATTTATGAGGAACTTCATAAGTACGTAAAGCAATTTTGAGAGCTAAATTAGTAGTAATTTTTTTTCCAAGTATTTCAACAATTTTACCTACAGCTTTACTAGAAAAATTATTAGGACGTTTGATTAATTCTACAACAACAACAGATTCATTTAATTTATCTAAATTAAATCCATCAAATATTAAAATTTTAAAATTAAATCTATTGTCATTTGGAACAACAAAATTATGATTTTTATCATTATAAAAAAATTTACCAACTATTTTTCTATTTTTTAAATTTAATACTTTTAATATTCTAGCTTCCTGTTTTTGAGTTTTTTTAGTTTGATGAATTTTAGCAAGTACAACATCTCCATGAATACAAAGTCTCATTTGACGAGAAGAAATCCATAAATCATTTTTTAAAGTAATACTTTTTAAAAATCCATATCCATCTCTATGACCTATTACTATACCTTTAATTAAAGTAATATTCTCAGGTAAAGTATAATATTTTTTTTTAAAAGAAATTATTTGACAATCACGCTCCATAGCTTTTAAACGTTTTTTTATAATTTTGTTTTGTTTTAATCCTTTTATACCTAAATTGATTAATAGTTCTTTTTTATTAATAAATTTTTTATTTTTACTAAAGAAAGATAAAATAAACTCTCTACTAGGTACTGGATTAGTATATTTTTTAGATTCTCTTTTATAAAAAGGATCTTGTATCATATTTTTATTTCCACATTCTATTTCTAAAAATATAAAATATTATTTTATTTTTAACTTTATATAAAAATATAGCTAAAAAAATTAAATACCAAATAAAAAAATTTTAAATAAAATATTAAATTTTTAAAAATATTAACAATATATATTACATTATTAAAAATTAACATTAAATATATAAAAATTAAAATAACTATTTAAAATAAATATCATAGTAATAAAAATATAAGTTTAATTTCATTTATATGATTTTTTAAGAGGAAAATAATTCATTTAAAATTATTACATGGTCTCTATCAGGACCGGTAGAAATTATATCAATAGAAATATTTAATAATTTTTTAATATAATTTAAATAAGATTTAGCATTTGAAGGTAATGATGAAAATAGTTTTATACCTGAAGTATCTTCATTCCAACCTGGTAATATTTTATATACAGGACGTATATTATTGTAATTTATGTATCCAGTTGGAATAACAGATAATCTAGTTCCATCTGATATTTTTTCATAAAAAATACATATTTTTATATATTTTAAACCATCTAATACATCTAATTTGGTAAAACAAAGCCCAGACAAAGAATTAATAATTATTGCTTTACGTAACATTACTAAATCTAACCAACCTATTCTTCTTTTTCTTCCAGTAGTTGAACCAAATTCGTTTCCTTTACTACATAATATATCACTAGTTTCATCAAAAATTTCTGTTATGAATGGACCATTACCAACTCTAGTAGAATAAAGTTTAGAAACACCTAAAATATAATCAATATTTTTTATACCAAAACCTGAACCAACACAAGCACTAGCTGAAGTAGTATTTGAAGAAGTAACATAAGGATAAGTACCATGATCAATATCTAAAAATGTACCTTGAGCACCTTCAAATATGATTTTTTGTTTTTTATTATTAGATTCATATAATATTTGTGTTGTATCTTTAACTAAATCAATAACATAATCTTTATAACTAATCATTTCCATTTTAATTAAATCAAAATCTATATATATACTTTTATCATAAAAAGATATTAAATGATTATAATAATCTACATTATTTTTTAAATTAAAAATAAAAAATTCTTGATCATATAATAAATCACCTATTCTTAATGATCTACGAGATATTTTATCTTCATAAGCAGGACCAATTCCACGTCCTGTAGTACCTATAGAGTTAGAGCCTAAAAATTTTTCACGAACTAAATCAAGTTTTATATGATAATCTAATACTAATGAACAAGCAGATGATATAATCAAACGATTTTCTAATGAAACATTTATATTCTTTAAAATAGAAATTTCTTTAATTAAATTTGGAATAGATACAACGACACCATTACCAATTATTCCTATAATATCAGGATGTAATATACCCGAAGGAATTAAATGTAATATAGTTTTTTTTCCATTTACTACAAGAGTATGACCAGCATTATGGCCTCCTTGATAACGAACTACATAATTCACATGAGATGTCAGTAAATCTACAATTTTACCTTTACCTTCATCTCCCCATTGCATACCTAATATAACAATATTATTGTTCATTTTTATGTAACCTATAAAATATATAAATATAAAAATTAATTACCATTTAAATTTTTCATATAACGCAAAAAACTATTTTCAGGACTCAGTAACATAAAATCTTGTCCATTAATAAAACTATTTTCATATGCTTTTAAACTACGAATAAAAATATAAAAATCTACATCCTTTTTAAAACTATCTGAAAATAATCTATAAACTTCTGCATCTGCTATACCTCTAATAATTAAAGATTTACTATTTGCCTCTGCTAAAGTTCTTGTAACTTTATAATCAGCTATAGCACGAATTTTTTCAGCTTCTTCTTGGCCTTTGGAACGCTGACTACGAGCAACAGCTTCTCTTTCTGCTCTCATACGATTATAAATAGCATCTGAGACTTCTATAGGTAAATTTATTTGTTTAATTCTTACATCAACTACTTCAATACCTAAAGCATTCATACTATTTTGATTAATTGATACATGTTTTCTATCTCTATATATATAATTTATTTCATCATGTAAATTAATATTATTATCAATTTCAGAATTAATACTACCATCATTTAATGAATCTTTTACATCTACAGTTAATCTTCCTCTAGAATCAGTAACTATTTCTTTAACATTTAATTTACCCATTTCAGAACGAAGTCTGTCGCTAAATTTTCTTTTTAATAATATTTCTGCTTTATCAATATCTCCCCCTCCTGTTGCTAAATAATATTTATTAAAATCACTTATTTTCCATTTAACATAAGAATCAACAATCAAATCTTTTTTTTCTTTTGTAACAAATCTATCAGCTTGATTTTCCATTGTATTTATACGAGAGTTTAATACTTTGACAGAATCAATAAATGGAAATTTAAAATTTAAACCTGGATTATACACAACAGATCTATCGTTATAATCTTTTAGTACTTTTCCAAAACGTAAAATAATACCTTTTTGACCTTCTTCTATAATAAAAAAAGAAGAAAAAAAAACAAAAAAAACAAAGATAAATAACAAAATAAATCGCTTAATCATGTTAAAGTTTTATTCCTTTTTATAGTATTAAAAATTAAATACATCAATTTGATAACAAAAACTTGTATAATTATTTATTATCTAAGTATTTTTCTAAATTATTATTATAATTTTGAGTTTTACTCTCAGGTTTATCAATATTTTTTATAAATTCATTTTTATTATTTTCATAATTAAGATTGTTTTTAAAAAAACTAAATGGCAATAATAATAAATTATTTTTATTAGAATTAATAAAAATTTTATTAGAACGACTCAATATTCTTTCCATTGACTCTATATACAGTCTTTCTTTTGTAACCCTTTTAGAAGATTTATATTCAGGTAAAATTTTTAAGAATCTAGAAATTTCACCTTTAGCTTCTAACACTATTCTCGATCTATAAGCTTTAGATTCTTCAATTATTCTTTGAGCTTGTCCATTAGCTCTAGGTTGAACTTCGTTAGAATAAGCTTCAGCTTCTCTTATATATTGTTCTCTATTTTCTCTAGCAGCTATAGCATCATCAAAAGAATCTTTAACTTCTTCTGGAGGTCTAGCTGTTTGAAAATTAACATCTAGTAAAGTTATACCCATTTTATAAGGTTTTATAGTTTTTTCTATTTCATTTTGAGTATCGCCTCTAATTATTGTTCTTCCTTCAGTCAAAACTCTATCCATAGAGGATTTACCTATAACGCCTCTAAGAGCACTATCTGTAGCTTGACGCAAACTTTCATCTGGATTATTTACATTAAAAAGATAAAATTCAGGATTTGTTATTTTATATTGCACATTCATTTCAACTTTAACAACATTTTCATCAGAAGTTAACATTATACCAGATGCTGATAATTCTCTTACTGTTTCAACATTAACTGTTTTAACATTATTTATAAAGGTAGGTTTCCAATTCAAACCAGGCATAACTATATTACTAAATTTACCAAAACTAGTAACAACACCTCTATCTGTTTCTTTTATTGTATAAAAACCACTTAATATCCAGGAAATTATGCAAACTATTAAAATAAAATAAAAAGTTTTTTTAAATCTTGTTCGTGATAAATTATCATTATTAAAATTATTTTTATAAAAAAATCCAAAAATATTTTTTAAAAAATTTAATTTATTCTTAGTAAAATATTTTTTTTTGCATACATTGTCATTTAAACTATTTTTATATATATTAATTTTTTTTTCCAAATTATTAAAATAGTGTTTATTAATATTAGATTTAACATAAATCATATTTTAATACCCCAACTATTTATAGTAGTATAGAATAGATAATAAGTTTAGAAATTTTCTTTTTTAATAATTAATCTAATTATTTTATTATTAAGTCTATTTATATTATTTTATCCTATTACAATGCGTTAAAAACTTAAATATAATATCTTTAAATATATCAACTTGATTATTTTTTATAACTTTTAAATTTTTCCACTTTCTTAACCAAGTTATTTGACGTTTAGCTAATTGTCTTGTAGAACAAATTGATCTATATATCATTTCATCATAACTAATTTTTTTTGCAATATAATTCCACATTTGACGATATCCTACACATTTAATAGATGGTAAATTTGAATTAAGATCCCCTCTTAAGAATAATGATCTTACTTCATTTTCAAAACCATCTGTTAACATTTTCTCAAAACGAGTTTTTATAATTTTATGTAGTTTATTTCTATCATCAGGTATAATTGCTACTTGTAATATTTTATATGGAAAAAATTTATAATTATATTTATGTAATTCACTAACTTTTTTACCTGAAATAAAAAAAATTTCTAAAGCTCTGATAACTCTTGATAAATCATTAGAATGAATTTTATTAGAATAAATAGGATCAATTTTATTTAAAATATTATATAATTTTTTACTACCAAATTTACTAGCATAATTGTAAATATTATCTCTCACTATTCTATTACTAATTGGCAAATTACTAAAACCATTTAAAAGTATCTTGTAATATAACATTGTACCCCCCACTAACAATGGTATTTTGCCTTTATTTATAACTTTATTTATACTATCAATTGCATCATAATAAAAATTTATTACTGAATAAGATTCAGAAGGATCTTTAATATTAATTAGATGATGGGGATGATTTAATAATTGATTAAAAGATGGTTTGGATGTGCCAATATTCATATCTCGATAGATTAAAGCAGAATCAACACTAATCAATTCTATAGGAAAGTATTTTTTAATTTCTATAGCTAATTTAGTTTTTCCGGAAGCTGTAGGCCCCATTAGAAAAATTACAGTATTATTATAATAATTTTTATATTTTATATATTTAATACACATATTTTAAAAAAATTTATATTATTAATTATTTAATAATATAAAAATTTATCTCTATTAAAGAATAGATTCATAAAAAATTTTAAAAATAGATTTATATTTAAAAAATATTTTATTTCATTTAATTTGAAAGAAGTTTAATCTTTTTAAGATAATATTTACTTAAATCAAAATATGAATTTAATATACAAAATAGTATTTTTTTGTGATTATTATCTAATCCACAAAAATTTACTAAGGTTTTGTATATACCTTCTTTTTGAATAAAGTTATGTAATCTGTTAGATTCTATATCTTTTGGATGTCTATAATGCAAAACCGATGCTATACCTATTAATAAATTAGAATTAGATAAATTATATTTTAAAGTTCCTAACAAAGGTCTAATAAACCTTTCATTAAACTTTAATTTTTGAATTGGATTTCTAGCAACACGTACTATACTATCATTTATATATATATTTTTAAAACGACTAATAGTTTTATTGATATACAAATAATGAGATTCAGGTTTTAAATTATATTTTTTAATTAAAAATTCTCCAGTTTCTTGCATTGCTCCTAAAACTATTTTATATATCCTATCATCTGAAATAGCTTCTATAATTTTTTGATAACCATAAACATTTCCTAAATAAGCAGTAATTGCATGACCTGTGTTTAAAGTAAATATTTTTCTTTCAATATAATAAATTAAATTATTTTTAAATTTTACACCATGTATATTGGGTATTAATCCTTTAAATTGATTTTTATCAACAACCCATTCATAAAATGACTCAACATTTACTGACAATTTTTTATCTTCTTTAGTTGTTTTTAAAGGAACAATTCTATCAACAGAAGAATTGATAAAACCTATATAATCATGTATAAAATTATGTAATTTTGTGGGTATATATTTAATTATTTGTTGGTATAAGTAATTAGTCGCATATATTAAATTTTCACATGAAATAATATTTAAAGGATGAAAATTTTTTTTATTACTTCTTAAAATTAAACCTTTTGCAATTATTAAGGATATATCCTTTAAGACATTAACTCCAACAGAAGTGGTAATCAAATCTACCTCACCTATTAATGATATAACTTTTATATCATTACTATGAACAACATTTATTCCTCTAATTTCTTTTGTAATTAATCTCTTACCTAATTCATTAACTAGATATTTTTTTTCTAAACTTAAAATTTTTAATATATTTTCATCTATATCTGCAAAATATACAACAAAATTAGATTTAATTAATAATTGACCTATAAAACCTAATCCAATATTGCCGGCTCCAAAGTGTAAAGCTTTTAATTTTTGTATTTTAGACAAGAAACACCTCTTTATATAAATAAAAAACAAAATAATACTATTACAAAGATAAAATTTCTAGCACTCTATTATAATCTTTAGTATTAGATAACTCTTTAATAATATTTTCGTCATCTAATGCATTAGTAAGACTACTAACAACCATAACATGTTCATTATTACGTGCGGCAATACCAATAACTAAATGTGCAATATCATCAATATTTTCTCCAAATTGAACTCCTTTAGGAAACTGACAAAAAATTATTCCAGTATTTAATACCTTATCTTTAGCACTAATAGTACCATGAGGCAAAGCTATAGATTCACCTAACCAAGTTGGTGCAAGTTTTTCTCTTTCTAACATAGATTTTATATATTCAAATTTGACATATCCCTGTTCAAATAATTTTGAACCAACAAAATTTATAGCCTCTTCTTTATTATAAGCATATTGATTAAGAAAAATATTTTTTTTAGTTAATTTAAATAATTTTTGATTATTTACATTATTTTTCATTTTAGAATTCAATTCAGTATTTGAAATAGTATCTGAATTAGATTTGTTTGTAACTTTTTGCAAATATTTAATTAAATCATCATAAAAATGATAATCTAAAAAATTATTTAACGAAAAATGCATAGCTGTAGGAACACAAGATTTAGCTTTATCAGTCAGTTTAATGTGAGTAATAACAATATCAGCATTTTTAGGTAAAACATCAATAGCTGAATAATTTACTGAAACAAATAAAGGTAATTTGGAAAGTTTAACTTTTTTATTTAAAATAGCAGCACCCATAATACTAGAACCCATACCAGCATCACAAGCAACAAATATTTTAATTATTTTATCTTTATTTAAGGAGTAAGAAATATTATCAATTGATTTTAATAAGTTTAAATTTTTGTTTAAATCAGTGTTTAAGTTTAAAGAACTACCATATCCTTTGATATCTTTTTGCTTAATAGTTTTTAATAAAAAAGATGAACAAACAAAAGAAACAAAAAAAGAAAAAAAAACAGACATTAAATTAGAATAATAATAATCTTTTGGAGTCATAGCTATTATTGATAAAATAGAACCAGGGGATGCTGAAGAAATCAATCCTCCATGAAAAAATGATAAAAAAAATATACCAGTCATACTACCTAAAATCAAAGCAATAATCAATCTTGGAATTTTTAAAACATAAGGAAAATAAATTTCATGTATGCCACCAAAAAAATGAATAATAGTAGAACTATAAATTATCTTTTTATTAGAATGATAACCAAATAATAACCATGAAATTAATACACCAAGACCTGGACCAGGATTAGATTCTAAAAGAAAAAACAAAGATTTTCCTTTTTCTTGAACCTCTTGAAAACCTAAAGGAGAAAAAATTCCATGATTAATCATATTATTTAGAAAAAAAATTTTTGCTGGTTCTATAAAAATTGCTGAAAAAGGTAGTAAATTATTTTTTATAATAAAACTAATGAAATAAAATAAATATGAAGAAAAATAATTTACAAAAGGACCTATAATGAAAAAAGATAAAATTAGAGATAAAATACTAATAATAGCAGATGAAAAATTATTAACTAGCATTTCAAAACCACTTTTTATTCTCTTTTGTATTTTCTTATCAAGTAAATAAATTAAAAATCCAGCTAATGGACCAGAAATCATAACTCCTAACAAAGCATGTATAGAACTATTACTAATAATACCTATAGTAGATATAGCTCCAGGTATACCACCACGATCTCCTCCGATTAAGCGTCCTCCTGTATAACCAATTAATATAGGTAGTAAATAAGAAGAAATAGGAAATATTAATTCTGACAGATATTTATTTGGTATCCAGCCATAAGGCATGAATAATGAATTTATTAAACCTAAAGCAATAAAGATACTAATATTAGGCATAATCATATTACTTAAAAATTTGCCTAATTTTTGTATATTAGTTTTCAAAAAAGATAAATTAAAAAATGATTTTTTAGTATTAGTAAACATATTTAACTTAATCCTATAATATTTCTATAATTATACAAATAATATTGTTTTATACAATTTAAAATAAATTTCTAAATAATAAAAATAAGAATTTTGAAATTATTTTTTAAAATTAAAAATAGAAAAAACTAAAAGTCAAAAACAAATATTTTTATGAAAAATTATTCCAAGAAAATATTAAAAATAGATAAAATCTTATTCTTTATAAAACTTATTTTAGTATCTATATAAATAAATAGATTAATTTAAAAAAATTCACGCCAATTAAAATATAAATTTATTAAACCATTTGTAGAAGAATCATAGCTTTGAATTCTATTGTCTCGACAACTTTGTATCTTTAATCTTATTTGATGAGATATATTTTTACCTAATTCTACTCCCCACTGATCAAAAGTAAAAATATTTAGTATAACTCCTTGCACAAAAATTTTATGCTCATACATAGCTAATAAAGATCCTAAAGTATAAGGTGTGATTCTTTTTAATAAAATTGAGTTACTCGGTCTATTTCCTTCAAAATATTTATAAATATACTCTCTAGAATTAATATTGTTATTACATTTTATTCTTTGTTTTTCAATAAACTTATTATATGTACCAAAAGCTAATGCTTTTGTTTGAGCGAAAAAATTAGATAATAACTTTATGTGATGATCATATATTTTATGATGACTAATTACAGGTGCAATAAAATCACATGGAATAAATTTAGTTCCTTGATGTAGTAATTGATAAAATGCATGCTGTCCGTTTGTTCCTGAAGCTCCCCATACAATTGGTCCTGTTTGCCAAGAAGTTTTTTTTCCATTTCTATCAATACATTTACCATTAGATTCCATATTACACTGTTGTAAATAAGAAGGAAGTCTATGCATATATTTATCATAAGGAAAAATAGCTTCAGTTTCCATTAAAAAAAAATTATTATACCATATTCCAATCATTGCTAGTATAACAGGAATATTATTTTCTAATTTAGTATTTAAAAAATGGTTATCCATATCATGTGCACCACTTAATAAATTTAAAAAATTATGAAATCCTATAGATAAAACTATAGAAAAACCAACAGAAGACCATAAAGAATAACGACCACCTACCCAATCCCAAAATTTAAATATATTTTTAGAATCTATACCAAAATTAATTGCTTCAATTTTATTTGTAGAAATAGCTAAAAAGTGTTTTTTAATATGTTTAGTATGTATAGCATGTTTTAAAAACCAATTTTTAATTGAATAAGCATTTGTCATAGTTTCTTCCGTAGTAAATGTTTTAGAAGAAATCAAAAACAAAGTAGTTTCTGCATTAATAACTTTAAACAATTCACATATCTCTGTACCATCAATATTAGAAATAAAATGAATATTTAAATGATTTTTATAAGGAGTTAAAGCATCAATAACCATATTTGGACCTAAATCAGAACCACCTATTCCAATATTAACTATATCCGTAATGGATTTTCCACTATAACCCTTCCATTTACCAGTAATTATATCTTCTGAAAACAACTTCATTTTATTTAATACTTCATAAACTTCAGGCATTATATTTTTATCATTTAATATAATAGGATTATTACTCAAATTTCTTAAAGCTATATGTAATACGGATCTATTTTCGGTAACATTTATTTTCTTACCAATAAACATAGATTTTATAGCATCTTCTAAAAATACTTCTTTAGCTAAAGATAACAATTTATTAATAGTTTTATAAGTAACTCTATTTTTTGAATAATCAAATAGTATTTGATTATTAAAAATTTTAGAAAAGTTTTTAAAACGATCTTTATCTAAATTAAATAAATCTGAAAGATGAACATTTTTAATTTCTTTAAAATGATTTTCTAAAGATTTCCATGCATTAGTCAATGTTGGATTAATATTTTTCATAAGTTTTACCCAAAAAAAAATATATACATAATTTATCTAAATATAAACTTGATAAATTATTTATATTTATCATCTAATAAATAACACATCGCAGATCCAAATTTAGTTCTACTACCAACTTTCAAATTTTCTAAAAATTTAACTTTATTAGAAGGAAATAAATTAATTATTGTAGAGCCTATATTAAAATAACCTATTTCTTGACCTTTAAATAAATTTGCAAATTCTTTATTTTCATTCCAATGCCAAGTTGTAATTGTTTTATTACTAAAAGATGTAATCTTATCTAACCAAATTGTTTTAATAGATCTAATAAATGCAGAACCAATAAAAATATTAACTATAGACCCAAAGTTAGTTTCAAATACACAAATAATTCTTTCATTATTAGTAAATAAGTTAGGAGTATTATTTGATGAAAATTTATTAAAAATATCAAAATTACTAGGAACATAAATTATTTTTTTTAATAATCCTTGATAAGGCATATATACTCTATGACAATCACCAGGAGAAAGATGTATGTTAATAAAACTACCTTTATAAAACATGTATGATAGTTCAGAATTACCAGCCAATAAAGATTCTAAAGAATAAAAGTTATCTTTAGCTTGAAAAATTTGATCTTTATTTATTCTTCCTATTTGATTAATAATACCATCTGAGGGGAAAGTTAATATATTATTATTAAAATCTACAGGCCTAAATTTTTTATCTAATAAACGAATAAAAAAATCGTTAAACGTTTTATAATTAGATATATTATTATTTTTAGATTCAAAAATATTTATTTTATAAAACCAAACAAAAAATCTTATACTTAAACTAGTAATATAACCTAATTCTTTATTTGCAAACCATACAAATAAAAAACTAAAAAATCTTTTTTGTGTTAAGTTTAAAAAAAATAATTTAATAAAATTAAACACTTTAACTCTCCACGAATTATTTATTTAAAATATTTATAATTAGAGAAAAATAATTATAACATTATAAACTAAAAAATATTTAAATATAAAATATTATTTAGTAATGATAATATATAAATAATTAAAATAATTTATAAAAATATTTCTATATGAATGAAGATAATTTAATTTGGATTGACTTAGAAATGACAGGATTAAATCCAAAAAAACACTTTATTATTGAAATAGCAACGTTAATTACTGATATTAACTTGAATATTATTGCTGAAGGTCCAGTTATTCCTATATATCAAAATAAAAAAAAATTAAAAATTATGGATAAATGGAATTATATTAATCATAATAAAAGCGGATTAATTAACAAAGTTAAAAATAGTTTATTTAACGAATTAATAGCTGAAAAAAAAACAATATTTTTTTTAAAAAAATGGACAAAAAAACAAAAATCTCCTATGTGCGGAAATAGTATAGGAAATGATAGAAGATTTTTAATAAAATATATGCCAAAATTAGAAAAATATTTTAAATACAGATCTATAGATGTAAGTACTATAAAAGAACTAATGATGAGATGGAAACCGTCAGTATTCAATAAATTAAATAAAATAAACAATCATACAGCATTAAATGATATAAAAGAATCAATAAAAGAACTAAAATTCTATAAAAAATATTTTTTTAAAATTTGAATTTTAATTAAAATTTTATATTGAAAATAGTTTAATTTTTATATACAATAATAATTATTAATATATTTATTTAAAAAAGTTAGCGGGAATAGCTCAGTTGGCAGAGCGCAACCTTGCCAAGGTTGAGGTCACGAGTTCAAACCTCGTTTCCCGCTCAATTAAATAAATTAATTTAAACTTTTTACAAAATTGAATTCTTAAACTAAAAAAATTAATTTTAAAAATTTTAGAAAATATCATATTAAAAATAAAGAATTAAAAACATATCGAAAAAAACTTAAAAATTAATATTTTAAATTAAAATGTTATTCAAAAAATAATAAATCATTCACATAAAAAATAATAAATTTTATGCTCAGTATTTAAAAATATAATTAATATTAAGATCGAGTATTTATCTTTTATTTGAATTTTCTATTCAAATAAAAGATAAATACTCGATCTTAATATTAATTATATAATTATTTACTATTATATATTAATTTTTATATAATAAATAAAATAATAATTTAGAATTTGATAAATTTAAATTTTATAAAAATTTAAATTTTTTATTAAACTTTTCAACTCTCCCTTTATTATCTAATACACGTTGTTTTCCAGTATAAAATGGATGACATTTTGAACAAACATCTATATTTATATTACTAGAAATAGTAGAAAATATTTTTATAATATTTCCGCAGGAACATTTAGCTTTTACTGAAATATATTTAGGATGTATATTTTTTCTCATAATAATTCCTCGTAGAGATTGAAAAATTTCTTTTAAAAATATATATATAATTGTTAATAATATTATATTTATGTTATAAATGATAAAATAACATTATATTATTTAAGTACATGTATTTAATAACATTATTAATTATACCAAATAAAAGAGAATATAAAGTTGCAAAAAGATTATATAATTAAAATATCAAAAATAAAAAATAAAAAAAAAGATTAAATCTTATATATCTAGAATGAATATTTGCATTATAGCAATTGTTATTATAATTCTAATAAGTATAATGTATTATTCTTCATATAATAAAAAAATAAAGAAAAATAAAGAAAAAATACAAAATAAATTAAATAATACTATACCACCAAAACCAATAAACAAATGGAAATATATTGAAGAACTAAACAAAATAGATGTCTATTATAAAAATATAGATAAAATTAATAAAAAATGATTAATAAAAATGTTACTTTTAAATAATAAAAGGATCGCTAAACAGTGACAACAATATTAAGTATACGCCGTAATAAAAAAGTAGTTATTGGTGGTGATGGACAAGCTACTTTAGGTAATACTATAATGAAAAGTAGTGTGAATAAAATTAGATCTTTATGTAATGATAAAGTAATAGCAGGTTTTGCTGGAAGTACAGCAGATGCATTTACATTATTCGAGCTTTTTGAAAAAAAGTTAAGTATGTATCAAGGGCAATTACAACGTTCAGCAATTGAATTAGCCAAAGACTGGAGAACGGACAGAATTTTAAGAAGACTAGAAGCTTTATTAGCTGTTGCAGATAAAAAAATTTCACTGATAATATCAGGAAATGGAGATGTAATACAACCTGAAAACGATTTGATAGCAATAGGATCAGGCGGTCCTTATGCTCAATCTTCTGCAAAAGCTTTAATAGAAAATACTAAAATGAATGCTAAAAACATTGTAATAAAATCATTAGAAATAGCAGCAAGTATTTGTATATATACAAATAATAATTTTACCATTAAAGAATTAGCTTCAGAAAAGTAAGGATTATAAAAATGTCTGAAATGACTCCTGGAGAAATTGTCATAGAACTTAATAAATTTATTATAGGTCAAGAAAAAGCAAAAAAAGCAGTGGCAATTGCATTAAGAAATAGATGGAGAAGAATGCAATTAGAAGAAAATTTAAGAAATGAAATAACTCCTAAAAATATTTTAATGATAGGACCTACTGGTGTAGGAAAAACAGAAATAGCAAGAAGATTAGCTAAATTAGCTAATGCTCCTTTTATAAAAGTAGAAGCAACTAAGTTTACAGAAGTAGGATATGTAGGTAAAGAAGTAGATTCTATCATTAGAGATTTAACAGATGTAGCAATTAAGATTGTTAGAGTTCAAATTATCGAAAAAAACAAAAACTCTGTAACAGAAAGAGCTGAAGATAGGATATTAGATGTATTAATTCCTACTCCAAAAAATGATTGGGGTAAATCAGATAAAATTAAAGAACCTAAAGCAACAATTCAATCTTTTAGAAAAAAATTGAGAGAAGGTAAACTTGATAATAAAGATATTGAAATAAATGTTTCTGCTGTACCTATAGGAGTAGAAATTATGGCTCCTCCAGGAATGGAAGAAATGACAAGTCAATTACAATCTCTATTCCAAAATTTAGGAGGTAATAAAAAAACAATAAGAAAATTAAAAATTAAAGATGCTATGAAAATATTAATCGAAGAAGAAGCAATTAAACTTGTTAATCCAGAAGAACTTAAAAGAGCAGCGATAAATTCAGTAGAACAAAATGGTATAGTTTTTATTGATGAAATAGATAAAATTTGTAAAAGAAATTATTCCAATTCTACTGATGTATCAAGAGAAGGAGTTCAAAGAGATTTATTGCCTCTTGTTGAAGGTTGTACAGTATCAACTAAACATGGATTAGTTAAAACAGATCATATATTATTCATTGCATCAGGTGCTTTTCAAATATGTACGCCTTCTGATTTAATTCCTGAATTACAAGGAAGATTACCTATAAGAGTTGAATTAGAAGCATTAACTGTAAACGATTTTGAAAGAATTTTGACTGAACCAAATGCTTCTATTACAGTTCAATATAAAGCATTAATAGCAACAGAGGGAGTAAAAATTAATTTTACAGAAGATGGAATAAAAAAAATAGCTGAATCTGCATGGAAAGTTAATGAAAATATGGAAAATATAGGAGCAAGAAGATTATACACAATTTTAGAGAAGCTAATGGAAAACATATCATTTAACGCAAATGAACTAGTAAATAAAAATGTAGTAATAGATTCTGGTTATGTAAGTAAACATTTAGATAAATTAGTATCTGATGAAGACGTAAGTAAATTCATTTTATAGGATATATGATAAATTCCTGTGAATTAATTATTGCAAATCACAGGAATAAATCTTAAGATATACCATTAAAATAAAAAATTTTTATATATAAAATATATATAAAAAATAGGTACAAAAATATGACTAATTGGGTAAAAGCTAATATTATAAAATTAAATCAATGGAATAATAAATTATTTAGTATCATATTGAGAGCTAACATAAATCCTTTTATAGCTGGTCAATTTACAAAACTTTGTATAAAAAACAAAAAAAGCAAAGATAAAATTCAAAGAGCATATTCATATGTCAACTCACCTAATAGTAAAAATTTGGAATTTTATATTGTATCTATTCCTAATGGAAAATTTACAAGAAAATTAATTAATATGAATTGCGATGATGAAATTTTAATATCTAAAGAATCTGCAGGATTTTTTACATTGAATCAAATACCTTCAAGTAATTTATTGTGGATGATTGCAACAGGTACAGGTATTGGACCATATTTATCAATATTACAGTATGGAGGAAAAGAACTAAATAAATTTAATAAAATTATATTAATATATGCAGTAAGTTATTTTAAAGATATTAGTTATTTGAATCTTATTAATAAACTAAAAACAAAATATAAAAATAAATTACATGTTGAATTTATATTAAGTAGAGAAAAAAAACCAGATATTTTGCATGGACATATTCCTCGTCTTATTACAGAAGGTTTTATAGAAGATAAGGTTGGAAATTATATAGAAAAAGAAAATAGTCATATTATGTTATGCGGAAATCCTGGAATGGTACATGATACTAGAAAATTTCTAGTAGAAAATAAAAATATGAGAAAAAATCTAAGAAAATTAAAAGGACATATTACTAGCGAACATTATTGGTAAATAAAAAAATTCAACATCTATCAAAAGGAAAAGTGATAATATCTTGAATTTTTGTGCAATTAAAATATATCATCATTAGTCTATCCAATCCTAAAGCAACACCAGAACAAAAAGGCATATTTTTACTAGATAAAGCTTTTAAAAATAAATAATCTATTTTATGTTTTGGTAATCCTAATTTAGTTCTTCTATCATTATTTAATTTAAAGCGCTTTTTTTGTTCATTATGATTAGTTAATTCACAAAAACCATTTGCTAATTCTATTCCTTTAAAAAAAACTTCAAAACGATCAGCTACTCTTGAATCTTCATCATTTATTTTAGCTAGTAAAGCCTGTTCTTTAGGAAAAAAATAAATAAATAGTAACTCAAATTCAGATAAATATGGTTGAATAGATACTGTAAATAATATTTCTAATAAATCACTTTTATTATAATTTTTATGTATTAAATGTTGTAAATTTTGATTTAAAATAATTTTATATAGTGTATTTTTCTTAATAGTTAAAGGATTTATGTTTAAATATCTTAAAAAAATTTTTTTATAAGAAATAAAATCAATTTTTTTAAAATTTATAATTTTTTTTATAAATTTTTTGACTTCATATATCAAATCATGCATATTGTAATTAGGATGATACCATTCCAACATAGAAAACTCAGGATTGTGATTATCACCATATTCTCCATTCCTAAAACTATGGCATATTTGATATATAGGACCACTACCACATGCAAGTAACCTTTTCATATGATATTCAGGACTAGTAATCAAAAATAAGTTTTTTATAGAAATATTATTTGAGGATTTATATGTAGTATTAAACGATTCTAAATATATATCATTAGAAGAAAAATGACTAAGTATAGGAGTATCTACTTCTAAAACATTTATAGAACTGAAAAAATTTCTTATTTTTTTTATAATTAATGCTTTTTTAAATAAATTATCAATAGTTATTTTAGATTTCCATTTATTTTTATTCATATTTTGAAATAAAGTTTTAATGAAAAGTATCATATATTCTATATTATATCATGAATATTAAAAAATTAGTAAAATTGATATTGTTTTTAAAAAATAAAAATTTTAAAGGTATATATGAATAAATTAGCAATTTATCCAGGAACTTTTGATCCTATTACATATGGTCATATAGACATTATAAATAGAATATCAAAAATATTTCATAAAGTAATAATTGCAGTAATAAAAAATCCTAAAAAAAAATTAATGTTTAAAGCTTCTGAAAGGATAATATTAATAAAAAAATCAATTAAAAAAAACAAAAATATTAAGGTGTTAATTTTTAATGATTTAATAATAAACTTTGCGATAAAAAATAAATCAAATATATTAATTAGAGGTATAAGAAATACTAATGATTTTAATAAAGAATATGATTTTGAAAAATTCAATAAATTAATGAATAAAGATATAGAAGTGATATTTCTATTTTCATCTAAAAATTTATCTTTTTTATCCTCATCTTTAGTAAAAGAAATAGCTGCTTATAAAGGTAATTTAAAAAAATTTGTTCCTTTATGCGTACATCAAGCAATGAAAAAAAAAATAAAATTAACAAAAAATATTAATTAATATAATATATAAAAAATCTATTTATTTTTATTATATAAATAATATAATCAATATATTGTAATTTTATATTAAATATGAAAATTATTTTTACAAAACCATTTAATAACAGATACTATAATTTAGTAAAAAAACTAAACATTTCGAATATATACAAATCCAATATGGAATTAATTATAAAATCAGATTTTATATATATAAGATATAAAAATAAACATTCTAGTATATTTTTTATAGACTTTAATTCAAAAAAAATGAATTATAGATGCAATTTAGCTAACATAAAAAATGAATTAATAGCAAAATCAGTAGGTATAAAAAATAAATACTTTCCTAAAATAATAGATGCAACAGCAGGATTAGGAAATGATTCATTTATATTATCTTATTTAGGATGTAAAGTTATCATGATAGAAAGAAATCCTATAATATATCTTTTATTAAGAAATGCTTTAGATAGAACTTATTCAAATACAACAACTTTAGGATGGACAAAAAAAAGATTGAGATTAATATATCAATCTAGTTTTGAAATATTTAAAAAAATAAAAAAAAAACCAGATGTAATATATTTAGATCCTATGTTTCCTATTAATAATAAAAAAAAATCTAAAAGTAAAAAAGAAATAGAATTACTAAAAAAAATAGTAGGAGAAGATAAAGATGCTGATACATTATTAAAATATGCAATATCTTTAGCAAGTACAAGAGTAGTTGTAAAAAGACCTCTTTATGCTTCTCCATTAAATAACATAAAAACATCATCATTTATTAAAACAGGTAATTATAGATTTGATATTTATTTTAATAGAAAAAAGTAGTTTTATAATATGAATTATTTACATTAATCATAAAGGTACAATTAACATATCTATAGGAACAGAGTTAATAAATTGACGTACATAAGAAATAAATTTACTCCAAAAGTCTTGATGATGTCCAAAAATTACTAAATCTATTTTGTGTATTTTTATAGATTTTATTAAAGATTTCACTAAATCTCCATTAGAATTTATAATTTTATTAAATTTAAAGTTTGATTCTTTAATAAATCTAATGAGTTCGTTATAAATAAATTCTTTTTGATTTTTTTTTTCTATATTACTTATATTTACATCTATGAGACCAGTATATAAATCAGAATAATTAATATTTACATGAATTAAAGAAATTTTAGCTTTATTAAGTTTAGCTATTAAAATAGCTTTAGAAATTAAAATTTTACTCTCAGGAGAAAGATCTATAGCTACTAAAATATGTTTATAAGACATTTTATTATATCCTTAAAAAATTATATATTATAAATAATACATATATTAAAATAAATAATTTTTATTTATATAAAATTTAAAACTAATAAATAAAATAAACTAGATAAAAACATAGAAATAGGTAAAGTAAATATCCAAGCAAGTATAATATTTTTAACCATGATAAATTGAATACCAATTTTATCTGCTATCATAGTTCCAGCTACAGAAGAAGATAATATGTGTGTTGTAGAAACTGGTATTCCTGTATAACTAGCTACTCCTATAGAAATTGCAGCAGTCATTTGAGAAGCAATAGCCTGAGCATATGTCATATTTTTTTTACCTATTCTTGTACTGATTGTATTAGATATTCTTTTCCAACCTATCATAGTTCCAATAGATAAAGAAAATGCTATTGATAATATAATCCATGTAGGAGCGTATTCTACTGTTTTTAATAAATTTTTATTAGATATCATTAAAAAATGTCTATCTTCTAAACTAATATTAGACAATCTATAAATATGTTCATTCAAATCTGTAATACATAATAAAAACATTCTTAATTTTTTCTTTTGATTTAAATTTAATTTTTTATAATTTGATGATTTTTTAACTAAGTCATGAACATCATTAAAAATATATGATATTAAATAACAATTTTTAATTGTGTTTTTGTCTTTTTCTTTTTTAATATTTGTAATTAAAGGTTTAAGAATTTTTTTTTGAGATATAAATATTCTTTCATTTTTTAAATAATATTTTTTTAATTTTTTTATTGTTGTTTGCATTTTAATTATGTCATAATTTTTTAGATTTAAATCAACTAAAAAAAATGATGGAGATATTCCTATCAATACAAGCATAATTAATCCTATACCTTTTTGACCATCATTTGCACCATGAGAGTAACTAACTCCTATAGATGAAATTATAAGAGCTATTTTAGCTATTAAAGGTAACGGTGCTTTATTTTTTTCTTTTTTATTTTTATAGGGGGTAGAATATATAATATTTAATTTATTTTTTATAAAATAATTAAGTAATATAATAAAAATTATTGATATTAATAAACCAACTATTGGAGAAAATATTAAAGAAGATAATACATTAAATATTTGATTCAAGTTCATAGCATGTAATAATGAAGATTTTCTAATAAAGGTATCAGTTATGCTAATTCCGATTATAGAACCAATTAATGCATGAGAACTTGATGAAGGTAAACAAAAATACCATGTAAAAAGATTCCATGTTATTGCTGAAGATAATATAGAAAAAATAATAACTAAACCATTGATTGAATAAATTTCAATTAATAAATTTATAGGAAATAAATGTACAATAGTATATGCTACACTCAGACCTCCTAATAATACTCCTAAGAAATTAAATATTCCAGACATAATTACAGCTATATTAGATTTCATTGTTTTTGTATAAATTACTATAGCTACAGCATTTGCTGTATCATGAAATCCATTAATTGCTTCATAAAATAATACAAATAAAAATGCTATAATAAATATTAAGTCGTTATATAAATCTATACATTTAAACAAATATATCATAAGATTTAAGCCATTTTAAAATATGAACTCAACTTATTTATCATCTGTTACAAAATATTTTTTGTAAAAAACAAAAAAATAAATTTTATTAAATAAAATTTCTATATGCTTAATATATAAATATTTTAGCAAGGTAATAAAAATTATTTAAGTTTGAATTTTATTTATTTTTTAATCATTAGAAGATAATTTTAATTTGTGAGCTAACAAAATTCCAATAGACAACATAAAAATAATAAAAATAGATATACCTAACCAATGCCAAGTAAACCAGAAAATACCACCAAAAGTTCCAAAGATACTAGAACCTAAATAATAAAAAAAAAGATATAAAGAAGAAGCTTGTCCTTTAGCTATTTTTACTCTATGACCTATCCAACTACTAGAAACAGAATGTGCAGCAAAAAATCCTGCAGAAAATAACATTAGTCCAGGTATAATAATTATTAAATTGTTAAATTCAGTAACTATTAAACCAGAAATCATAAGGAATAGAGATCCTATAAGAACGTTACTTCTATGATATTTGTTAGTTAATATCCCTGCTTTAGGAGAACTATAAGTTCCAGTTAAATATACTACAGATAATAGTCCTATCATTGACTGATTTAATGAAAAAGGATAAGAAGTTAACCTATATCCAATATAATTAAATAAAGTTACAAAACTACCCATTAAAATAAATCCCATAATAAATAATTTAGATAAATATTTATCATTTAAATGAACAAAAAAATTTGATATTAATGTATGAGAATTTAAAGTAATAGACTTAAAATTTTTAGAATTAGGTAATAACCATAAAAAAAATAAAGATGAAATAAAGGAAATTGAACCTATAATTAATAAAGCAATACTCCATGAAAATTTAGTAGATAAAATGCCAGCAATTAATCTTCCAGAAAATCCCCCTATTGCATTACCACTAATATATAAACCTATCGAAAAAGATAAAATACTTGGATGGATTTCTTCGCTTAAATAAGTCATAGCTACAGCAGCAACTCCGCTTAATGATAATCCAGTTAATGATCTCATTAATATAATTTCATTCCAACTAGTCATTTGACTACAAAAAATTGTAAATATAGAAGCTGAAATTAAAGAAAAAGACATTAATATTTTTCTACCAATAAAATCTGATAAAGGACCAGTTATCAACATTCCTATAGCCATCATTGCGGTTGCAGATGATAATGATAAGCTACTTTGAGCAGGAGTTAAATTAAAATTTATTGAAAATACTGGTAACATTGGTTGTACACAATATAAAATAGCAAAAGTAGCTAACCCACCTGAAAATAATGCTAATAATACTTCATTGAATTTTTTTGTCCCTCTTTTTATATATTTTATTTTATTAATTTCATTTTTTATATTATTTTTAATAATTTTTTCGGAAGATTTAAATAAATTTATTTTTTTTTGTATATTGTTCATTAATATTTTTTCCATGAATGTATATTTTTAAATGTTATTATATAAATTTATTAAGCTTATATAAATTTAGAATTAACTTTAAAATTTTTACTCTAAAAATTTTTATTAATAAAATATCCATCAAAAATATGTGTAGCAGGTCCTGACATATATATACACTCATTATTTTTATCTAAAAATATTTTTAATTTACCGCCAGGAAGTTCAACTGTAACTTTTTGATCCAATAAATTTTGGTTTATACCTACAGCAACAGAAGCACATGCACCACTACCACATGCTTTAGTTTCTCCAACATCTCTCTCATAAACCCTTAACTTTATATATTTTTTATTTATTATTTCCATAAAATTTACATTAACTTTATTTGGAAATTGTGAATGATTTTCAATTATAGGACCTATTTCTTCAATATTAGTTGTTAAAACGTCAGGTACTAATATAACACAATGAGGGTTACCTAAAGATACAATACCAAATTTTATATTTTTTGTTTTTATTTTTATACAATATTCTTTTTTATTTTTTCTTATTATGAAAGGTAAAGATTCTGGATTAAAATCAGGTTTACCCATATTTACTAATATTTTTTTATTATTTTTGATTTTTAAATGTAAAATTCTATTTTTTGTACTTACTATTATATTTTTTTTATTAGTTAATCTATTTGAATAGATAAATTTTGCAATGCATCTAGCTCCATTACCACATTGTGATACTTCCTCTCCATTAGAATTAAAAATTCTATAATTGAAGTCAATATCTTTGTTAAATGATTTTTCTATTAATAATAATTGATCAAAACCTATTCCTTTATTTCTATCAGATAAATTTTTAATTTTAATTTTAGACATTTTGATATTTTGATTAATATTATTAATAATCACAAAATCATTTCCTAATCCATGCATTTTAGAAAAAAAAACTTTTTTATTTAAAATATAATCCATAACAGTCTCTAAAAATTATTTATATAAATTTTTACTTATTTAGTATATTAATACAAAGAATATAATATTAAAATATAATTTTAAATTTTAAATTAAATTTTAATTATTAAGTAATTTAATAATATAAAAACAGCAAGAGATAATATGAACGATTTAGAATTTTATAATATTACTAATAGTTTAATGCTTTCTATAGAAAATAAAATAGATGAGTATAATAATAAAATAGATATTGAATGTGAAATTAACAATGATGTGATGTATATAAGTTTTAAAAATAACAGTAAAATTATTATTAATAGACAAAAATTTTTAAAACAAATCTGGTTAGCTACTCAGATTAATGGCTATCATTTCAATTATTTAAATAAATGTTGGATATGTAATCGTACGGGATTAAATTTTTGGAAGATATTAGAAATTTCTTGTTCTAGTCAATCAGGTTATAAAATAATATTTTAATTCTTTAATTTAATCATTATAATTTTATATAAGCATAATTTAATATTTTTTAAATAATATTTTTATTTTATTATTTTAAATAATTTAAACATTTTAAATTTTTTCGGCGAAAGAGGATTTGAACCTCTGACCTACTGGTCCCAAACCAGTTGCGCTACCAAGCTGCGCTATTCGCCGATGTATAAATATAAACTATTTGTTAATTTTTACAAATTAATACATTTTTTAAAGAATATAAAAATTTGGGTGGTTAATGGGATTTGAACCCATGACCACTGGAACCACAATCCAGAGCTCTACCTACTGAGCTATAACCACCGTTATTTTATAAGATATATTATCTGATGTAATTTTTATGAATAAAATATGATATTTTTATTTTATTTATGCGTCTGACAGGATTTGAACCTGTTACCTTTGCCTTCGGAAGACAATGCTCTATCCCTTTTAAGCTACAGACGCTTATATCAAAAATTAATCTTATTTTTAAGTATAAGAATTATTAATTCTACTCTATTTTTATTTAAAAGTATATATTTTATATTAAAAATTTAATGGAATTTCTCATTAATAAATTAGCCATGACAAAAACTAATAATGAATTTTTTGATATGATGAAAAGATCGTAAAATATATTTACTAATTATTAGCTAAGTTTATAAATAATAAAATCACCTGAATTCAGGTGATTTTATTATTTATAAACTTAGCTAATAATTAGTAAATATATTTTACGATCTTTTCATCATATCAAAAAATTCATTATTAGTTTTTGTCATGGCTAATTTATTAATGAGAAATTCCATAGCATCTATTTCAGTCATGGGATGAATAATTTTCCTTAAAATCCACATTTTTTGTAATTCTTCATGAGAAGTTAGTAATTCCTCTTTACGGGTACCAGATCTATTATAATCAATAGCAGGAAAAACTCTCTTTTCAGCTATTTTCCTAGATAAAGGTAATTCCATATTACCTGTACCTTTAAACTCCTCATAAATCACCTCATCCATCTTAGAACCAGTATCAATTAAAGCAGTAGCTATTATAGTTAAACTACCTCCTTCTTCAACATTACGAGCAGCACCAAAAAAACGTTTAGGTCTGTGTAAAGCATTGGCATCTACTCCTCCTGTCAAAACTTTACCAGAAGCAGGTACAACAGTATTATAAGCTCTAGCAAGTCTAGTAATAGAATCAAGCAAAATAATTACATCTTTCTTATGTTCAACTAATCTCTTAGCTTTTTCGATAACCATTTCAGCTACCTGAACATGTCTAGAAGCAGGTTCATCAAAAGTAGAAGCAACAACTTCTCCTTTTACTAACCTTTGCATTTCAGTAACTTCTTCAGGTCTTTCATCTATTAAGAGAACCATAAGAACACAATCAGAATGATTATAAGCTATGCTTTGAGCAATATTTTGTAATAAAATCGTTTTACCAGCTTTGGGAGGAGCAACTATTAATCCTCTTTGACCTCTACCTATGGGAGAAGCTAAATCTAAAACTCTTGCAGTTAAATCTTCAGTAGAACCATTACCTCTTTCCATTCTTAATCTACAATTTGCATGCAAAGGTGTTAAATTCTCAAATAAAATTTTACTGCGTGCATTTTCAGGTTTATCATAATTAACTTTATTTACTTTAAGTAAGGCAAAATATCTTTCTCCTTCTTTTGGAGGACGTATTTTACCAGCTATTGTATCACCTGTCCTTAAATTAAATCTTCTTATTTGACTAGGTGAAACGTATATATCATCTGGACCAGCAAGATAAGAACTATCTGAAGAACGAAGAAAACCAAATCCATCTTGTAAAATTTCTAATACACCGTCTCCAAATATATCTTCACCGCTTTTTGAATGTTGTTTTAAAATAGAAAAAATAATATCTTGTTTACGCATACGTGCTAAATTTTCTAGACCCATTTTATTGCCAAGTATAATTAATTCAGAAACAGGAGTATTTTTAAGTTCGGTAAGATTCATAATGGTGGGTTCTTATTAAACTTTTGATAAATATTTATTTTGTTAAATAATAAAAAAGTAGAAAAATTAATTTATATAAATATATAATAAATAAAATTGTTTATTATGGATAATAATAAATATTTAATTTAATAAATTATTAAAATTAAAAATTGAATTATAGTTAAATTTTAAATTAATTAGTTAATTTAAAAATAAAATTATTTTTAAAAAATACTAACTTAAATTAGAATCTAAAAATTCTTTTAATTGAATTTTGGATACAGCTCCAACTTTAGTTGCTTTAACTAAACCATCGCTAAATAATAATAAAGTAGGTATACCTTTAATTGAATATTTAGCAGGAATTTTTGTATTATGTTCAACATTTAATTTTGCTACAATTATTTTATTTTTGTATTCTAAAGATATATCTTCTAAAATAGGAGATAAAATCTTGCAAGGATTACACCAACTAGCCCAAAAATCTACAAGAAAATATCCTTTATTTTTAATAATTTTAGATTCAAAATTACTGTCTGTTAATTCTATTATTTCATAATTATACATGATTATCTCCAGTTTAAAATTTCTATTTAAAATAAATAACAAATTATATTATAATAATTTATAAATAATTATTTTAATTATTAATATTTTTTATTATTTTTTTTAATCTAAATATATAAGAACTACTATCTTGTTTAATTTTTTCTTGCTTTTTAATTAAATTAATATTATTCCATAATAAATCACTTTGAGGTAACTCAAACAAAAATCTGCTATATTGAGTATTAATATTAATACCACGATAAAATCTTTGATTAGATAATGTAAAAAATAATTTTTTCTGAGCTCTAGTAATACCTACATAAAATAATCTACGTTCTTCTTCTATGTTATTAATATAATTGTTTGTATGAGGTAATATTCCTTCTTCTAATCCTGAAATTATAACAAAAGGAAACTCTAATCCTTTAGAAGAATGTAAAGTCATTAAATTAACTTTATTATTTTTTTCTGAATATTTTATATTTTCATTTTTAATATCTTTTAAAGAAATATTTGTTATAACATCATCTAAATTTAAAGGTTTATTTGTGAATTTACCTGAAAGCATGTCCAAAACATATTTATAAAAAAAACATAAATTACTAATAATATTATTTAATTTTTTCATATCTTTTACATTTTTTTTTAACCAATTTTCATAGTTAATTTTTTTTATTAAATATTTAAAAGCAAAAACAGGATTATCTTTAAATTTTAAATAAACTTTATTAATAAAAAAAGTAAACTTATTTAAATAATCTAAAATATTTTTTTTGTTTTTTTTTATAAAATTAATGTGAAAACTAGATTTAAATAAACTTATATTACTTATACGAGCACAGTCTGATAGTTTTTTTATTGTCATCATTCCTATGTTTCTTTTTGGTCTATTAATTATCCTTAAAAAAGAAACATCGTCATTAAAATTATTTACTAATTTCATATAAGATATAATATCTTTAATTTCTGAACTTTCAAATAAAGAATTGTTGCCATAGATTTGATAAGGTAGATTTTGTTCGATTAATTTTTTTTCTATTATTTTTGATTGATAATTATTTCTATAGAGAATAGCGTAATCTCTATAGTTAGTTTGATATTTTGATATATTTTTAGTTATTATTTTTGCAATTGAACTAGCTTCTAATTCTTCATTATTTGAAATTGTTATTCTAATTTTAGATCCATTATCTAAATTAGAAAATAATTTTTTTGAAAATATATGATGATTATTTGAAATTAAAATATTAGCAGCATTTAAAATTATCTTAGAAGATCTATAATTTTGTTCCATTTTAATTATTTTAGTTTGAGGAAAATCTTTTATTAATATCTGAAAATTTTGAGATCTTGCTCCTCTCCATGAATATATAGATTGATCATCATCACCAACAAAGGTAAAATTAGCTTGTTTATTAATAATCATTTTGATCATTTCATATTGAATAGAATTAGTATCTTGATACTCGTCAATTAATAAATAGTCAATATTATTTCTCCATTTTTCTCTAATTAATTTATTTTTTTTAAAAAGTATAGTTGGTAAAAAAATCAGATCATCAAAATCTAAAATATTAGAACATTTTAGATATCTATCATAAATTTTATACAATTTTATAAATAAAACATTTGAATTAGATAAATTGATTAGTTTTACATTGTTATAACTAATTAGATTATTTTTACATTTTGAAATAAATTTAATAAGTTCAATCAATAAATTTTTATCTTTATTTAATGATTTAGAAGTCAAATCTTTTAATAATTTAAATTTATCACTTTCATCTAAAATTGAAAAATTAGGTTTTATATCTAAATAATTTAGTTCAGATTTTATAATGTATAAACCAAGTGAATGAAAAGTAGAAATTATAACTTTTTCTGAATCACTAATTTCAATAATGCTATTTAATCTATTTTTCATTTCATTAGCAGCTTTATTTGTAAAAGTAATAGCAACTATTTTATTTTTTTTATAAATATGATTTTTAACTAAATGATTTATTTTATTAGTAATAACATTAGTTTTACCAGATCCAGCTCCAGCTAATACAAGACAAGGACCTTTTATTAAATTAATAATTTTTTTTTGATTAAAATTAAGCAACATTTATGATATTCAAAATTTATTTTAAGTTAATAGATTTAGAAATTAAAGATAATTTTTTAATTTCTAAATAGATAACTAAATTTACATCTATTTAGAAATTTTAAATCTTTTGATTTTTTATCTTAATTTTATTGAAAGTATATATTTTTCATATTTTTCATATAACTTCTTAATTTAATTCCTATAGTCTCTATAGGGTGATTACGTATTAAACTATTTATTTTATTTAATTTAGAATTTTCTATTTTTGATTTCGTAAAAAATTTATCATCTATTTGATTAACAAATTTTTTTAATATAGGAAATGCCTTTTCTGTAAAAATATAATTTCCATATTCAGCTGTATCAGAAATTACTAAATTCATTTCATAAAGTCTTTTACGAGCAATAGTATTTGCTATCAATGGTAATTCATGTAAAGACTCATAGTATGCAGATTCTGGAAGAATACCAGAATTTATCATAGTTTCAAAAGATAATTCTATTCCTGCTTTTATAATTGAGATTAGTAAAATATTTTTATCAAAATACTCTTGTTCTTCAATAATACCTTTATAATAAGGAGCATTTTCAAATGATGTGGATTTTGTTTTTAAACGTAATTTTTTTAGTTTAGTATCTTTATTAACCCAATCTTTCATCATTTCTTTAGAAAATTCACCTGAAATTATATCATCCATATGATTTTTAAATAAACCACCTAATAAGATTTTTATTTTGTTACTCATATAAAATGAATTAATTTTTGCAGAATTTGATAATCTATCCATCATTAATGTTATACCTCCATGTTTCAATGATTCAGTTATAATTTCACAACCTTTTTGTATTAATTTACATGCATAATCTGAGTCGTATCCTTGGGATATTAATTTTTCGTAACAAACTAAAGTTGCTGTTTGCATCATACCACAAAGTATTGTTTGTTCTCCCATGAGATCTGATTTAACTTCTGCTGAAAAAGAAGATTCTAAAACACCAGCTCTATGAGAACCTATAGAAAAAGCCCAAGATTTAGCAGCATTTAATCCATTAGATTTAGGATCATTTTCAGAATGTACTGCAATTAAAGTTGGAACTCCAAATCCTCTTTTATATTCTTCTCTAACTTCTGTTCCTGGACATTTGGGAGCAACCATTATAACTGTTATATCTTTTCTTATTTTTTGTCCTTCTTCTATGATATTGAAACCATGAGAATAACCTAATATAGAATTAAATTTCATTAATTTTTGTATTTCAGATATAACTTTATTGTGCTGTTTATCAGGAGTTAAATTTATTACTAAATCAGCTTCAGGTATTAAAGATACGTAACTTCCTATCTCAAATTTATTTTTTGTTGCATTTATCCATGATGTTTTTTTATTTAATATAGACTTATCTCTTAAAGCAAATGAAACGTTTAAACCAGATTCACGCATATTAAGTCCCTGATTTAATCCTTGAGAACCGCATCCTATAATAACTATTTTTTTGTCTTTTAAAAAATTAATACCATTTTTAAATTCATTTTGTTTAATTAAACGGCATTTTTGAAGTTCTATCAATTTTTCACGAAAATTTAATTTATTAAAATAATTTGACACAAATTACTCCTTTAAATTGAATAAAAATTATATTAATCAATATTATAATTATAGTTAATTTTTTTTATATCTCTTACAGCTCCTTCACTAGCACTAGTAGCAAATATAGCATAATTTTTAAGCGCTAAAGAAATTTTTCTATTTCTATTTTTCATTGGAGTATATGCAAATATACCTCTAGACTCTTCTATTTGCTTTCTAGCATTTAATTCAATATCACTAATATTTAAATTAATTTTTTTACTTTTAATATCTATTTCGATAATATCTCCATTTTTTACTAAAGATATTAAACCTTTATTTGCTGCTTCTGGAGAGATATGACCTATAGATAATCCAGATGTTCCTCCTGAAAATCTACCATCTGTTATAAGAGCGCAATGTTTATCTATTCCCATAGATTTTAGATATGTTGTAGGATAAAGCATTTCCTGCATTCCAGGACCTCCTTTAGGTCCTTCATATCTTATTACTACAACATCACCTTTATTAATAAGACCATTTAAAATTGCATCAACTGCATCTTCTTGGCTTTCATAAACTTTGGCTTTTCCTTTGAATAAAAAATTTTTTTTGTCTACACCAGCTGTTTTTAATATACATCCATCCTTAGCTATATTGCCATATAAAACTGATATTCCCCCTTCTCTACTATATGCATATTCTACCGAACGTATGCATCCATTAATTCTATCTTCATCTAAATTTTTCCATCTATAACTTTGAGAAAAAGGTTTTATAGTTTTAATTCCGCCAGGACCAGATCTAAACATTTTTTTAATTTTTTCATTATCTGTAATCTTTATATCATATTTATTAATTAAAATTTTTAAGGTTGATCCCATTATGTTTTTGACTTTACTATTTATTAAATTTCCTCTATCTAATTCACCTAATATAGAAATTATACCACCAGCACGATGCAAGTCCTCTATATGATATTTTTTTGTATTAGGAGATAATCTACAAATATTAGGAATTTTTTTTGATATTTCATTGATATCTTTCATAGAAAAATTGACTTTAGCTTCATTAGCTGCAGCTAATAAATGAAGTACTGTATTTGTAGATCCTCCCATAGCTATATCTACTATCATAGCATTTCTAAAAGCAGAATTAGTAGCAATACTAAGAGGCAACAATTCTTTATTGTTTTTAAGATAGTAATTTTTTGTTATTTCTACTATTAAAGAAGCAGAATCTAAAAATAGTTTTTTTCTGTCTGTATGAGTTGCTAATATTGTTCCATTGCCAGGTAAAGCTAAACCTAAAACTTCAATTAAGCAGTTCATAGAATTTGCTGTAAACATTCCTGAACAAGAACCGCAGGTAGGACATGCAGAATCTTCTATTGTTTTAGCTAAATTGTTATTAATTTTTGCATTTACTCCCTGAGCTATTGAATCTACTAAATCAATTTTTATATCTTTGTTTTTTAATGATATTTTTCCAGCTTCCATAGGACCTCCAGAAACAAAAACTGTAGGAATATTTAATCTTAAAGAAGCCATTAACATACCAGGAGTAATTTTGTCACAGTTTGATATGCAAATCATTGCATCAACACAGTGTGCATTGATCATATATTCTACAGAATCTGCTATCAATTCACGAGAAGGAAGAGAGTACAACATACCACTATGACCCATTGCTATTCCATCATCAATTGCTATTGTATTAAATTCCTTTGCTACTCCTCCTTTTGAATTAATCTGATCTGATATAATTTTAGAGACTTTCCTTAAATGTATATGACCAGGTACGAATTCAGAAAATGAATTAACTACTGCAATAATAGGTTTATCAAAATCTGATTCAATCATTCCAGTAGCTTTCCATAAAGATCTAGCACCAGACATTTTCATTCCATGGGTTGTAGTTTTAGACCTGTAAGTAGTCATAATAAAAATCCTTAAACATATTAATTTTACTCATTGTAAAATTAAAAATACTTAGTTATTATAAAATTGAAAAATGTTTTGAAATGTTTTTGATATTTTTGGTTTTTTTATCAGGGGTGGAGGGATTTGAACCCCCAACAATCGGTTTTGGAGACCGATGCTCTACCATTTGAACTACACCCCTATTAAAATTTTAAAAAAAGGAATGGTAAATTTTAAATTTAATAATAATATGAATTCATAATTATTTCAAGATTTTTATTTATATCAAAATATAATTTTTATACAAAAAATAAGCTTTAATAGATTCATAGAGTTAAACTTAATTAAATTTACTTATATAAAAGCGAAATAAAATATGAAATTTCCAATTTATTTAGACAACGCTTCAACAACACCTCTAGACAAAAAAGTTTTAAATAAAATGTTAAAATATCTAACTTCAGACGGAGAATTTGGTAATGCAGCTTCGAGATCTCATATATTTGGATGGAAAGCAGAAGAAGCAGTAGATAAAGCAAGGAATCAAATATCTAAGTTAATATCAGCTGATTCAAGAGAAATTATATTCACTTCAGGTGCAACAGAATCTAATAACCTAGCTATAAAAGGTTGCGCCTATTTTTACAAAAACAAAGGAAATCATATAATTACAAGTCAAACTGAACATAAATCAGTTTTAGATAGTTGTAGATATCTTGAAACACAAGGATTTGATATTACATATATAAAACCTGAATCTAATGGAATTATTGATTTAATAAAAATTGAAGAAGCAATCAAAAAAAATACAATACTAGTGTCTATAATGCATATTAATAATGAAACAGGAATTATGCAAAATATAAAAAAAATAGGCTCTATTTGTAAATCAAGAAATATATTTTTTCATGTAGATGCTACTCAAAGCATAGGTAAGATAAAAATAAATATCAATAATATAAATGTAAATCTAATGTCTTTTTCTTCTCATAAAATACATGGACCAAAAGGTATAGGAGGTTTATATATAAGACGTAGACCAAGAATTCGTCTTGTAAGTCAAATTCATGGAGGAGGACATGAAAAAGGAATGAGATCTGGTACATTACCAGTACATCAAATTGTAGGAATGGGATATGCTTTTAGTATCGCAAATAAAAATATGATATCTTCCCAAAGAAAAATTAAAAAATTAAGAGATTTTTTATGGGAAGGAATAAAAGATATAGAAGAAATTTATTTAAATAGTGATTTATTAAATGGTTCACCTAATATTTTAAATGTTAGTTTTAATTATGTAGAAGGTGAATCTTTAATAATGGCATTAAAAGATATAGCTATTTCTTCTGGATCTGCATGTACTTCAGCTAGTTTAGAACCTTCTTATGTTCTTAGTGCAGTTGGAGTTAAAGATGAATTAGCTCATAGTTCTATACGCTTTTCTCTTAGTAAATTTAATACTTTAGAAGAAATAAAATATACAATAAATATAATACATAAATCAATTAACAAATTAAGAGAAATTTCTCCTTTATGGGAAATGTTTAAATCAGGAGTTGATTTAGATAACATAAAGTGGGATCATAAATAAAACATTAATAATTACATTAATAACTTTAGGTACATTTATGTCATATAGTAAAAAAGTAATCGATCACTATGAAAATCCACGTAATGTTGGATCTTTTGATATAAATATAAATAATGATAATTCAAAAATTGGTAGTGGAATGGTTGGAGCTCCTGCCTGTGGAGACGTTATGAAATTACAGATTAAAGTAAACGATAAAGGAATTATAGAAGATGCAAAATTTAAAACTTATGGATGTGGTTCAGCAATAGCATCTAGTTCACTAATGACCGAATGGGTTAAAGGAAAAACTTTACAAGAAGCTCAATTAATAAAAAATACCTCTATCGCTCAAGAATTAGAATTACCTCCTGTAAAAATTCATTGTTCAATATTAGCTGAAGACGCTATTAAAGCAGCAATACAAGATTATAAAAATAAAAAAAACAATTCAAAAAATTAAATTTTGTTAAAATTATTTCTAAAAATTACTGGTAAATTTATTACCAGTAATAGGTTTTCTTAATAAAAACTACATATTTTTATGAGATATTATTATGAATTATTTTAATTTATTTAGCTTACCTCAAATATTTAACATTAATGAAGAATTATTAATTAAAAATTTTTATGAACTACAAAAAAAATTTCATCCTGATAAATTAATTAATAGTTCAACAAATTTATTATCTAAAATGAATAATAAAATTATTATAATAAATAAAGGTTATAAAATACTTAAAGATCCTATAAATAGAGCTGAACATTTATTATATTTAAATAATTTTATAGTTGATAAAAAATCATATTTATATGTAGAAAAAAGTTTTTTAATAAAAAATATTTCATTATTTGAAAAATTAGAAACTATAATAAAAGAAAAAGAAAATAATCTTGCTTTAAGTAATTTCATAAATAAAATTGTTTTAAAAAAAGATAAATATTTAAATAAGCTAATTTATTTGTTTGATTTAAAAAAATTTAAATCTATTAAATCTATATTAATTAAAATTAAATTTTTACAGAATTTAATTTCTAAAGCTGAAATAATTAAAGAAAAAAATAATAATTTATAAATTATAAGGATTTTTATGGATTTTATGAATTGTAATACTTTTTTTTTAAATAATTTTAATAAAAAGATTAAGAAAATAGCAGGAATAGATTTAGGAACTACATATTCTGCTATATCTACTGTAATAAATAACAAAGTTAAGATAATTCCAGACCAAAATGGTAATTTATTACTACCCTCTATAGTATGTTATAAAAGAGATAGACCTATAGTAGGATGGAATGCTGTTAACAAATTTAAATCTAATGATATAATTAATACTATTAATTCTGCAAAGAGACTTTTAGGGTACTCTTTGTCTGATATAAATCAAAATAAAATCTTTTTCCCTTATATTTTTAAAAAAAACAAATATAATAAAATTATAATAAAAACCAATTATGGTTTTGTAACTCCAGAAATAGTTTTAGGAGATATACTTAAATCTCTAAAAAATAGATTTTTAGATTTTTGTGGTAAAATATTAAAGGATGTTGTAATAACTGTTCCTGCTTATTTTAATAATAAACAACGTCAGCAAGTAAAGAATTCTGCTTATTTAGCTAATTTAAATGTTTTAAGACTATTAAATGAACCAACTGCAGCCGCTTTAGCTTATGGTTTTAAAGAAAATAAAAAACACAAGATAATATTAGTTTACGATTTAGGTGGAGGTACTTTTGATGTTTCTATACTTAGAATTTCAAATGGAGTTTTTGAAGTTTTGTCTACGGGGGGTAACAATAAATTAGGAGGAGATGATTTTGATGAACAGATCGCTAATCTTATAATAAAAAAATCTAATATTAATGTGACTAATTATCCTCATTTGAAATATCATTTACTTAAGTTATCTTCTAATATTAAATTTCAATTGACTCATAGTTATTTTGCTAAAATAAATTTCTTAAATTGGAAAGGAACTATTACTAGAAAAGAGTTTGAGGAATTAATTTATTCTCTTATTTATAAAACTATTTTAATTTGTGACAAAACTATTAAAGAAGCTAATTTATCTATTAAAGACATAAACGATATTATTATGGTAGGAGGATCAACTCATGTACCTTTAGTTATTAAATTAGTTTCCGATTTTTTTAATAAAAATTTATTAAATTACATTAATCCAGAAAAATCTGTTGTAATGGGAGCAGGTATTCAAGCAGAAATTTTATCTGGAAATAAAAATATACAGGAATCAGTTTTGCTATTAGATGTTGTTCCTTTATCATTGGGAATAGAAACCGTTGGTGGTTTTGTTGAAAAAATTATTAATAAAAATACTAATATTCCTTTTTCTAAAACTCAAGAATTTACAACATTATATGATAATCAAAAATCTATTTTTATAAATATTCTTCAAGGAGAAAGAGAGTTTGTTAAAGATTGTTTTTCTTTAGGTAAGTTTTCATTAAATAATTTGCCTTTAAAATCAGCTGGTCAAGTTAGAATATCTGTAACTTTTACAATTGATGTAAATTGCATGTTAATTGTAACTGCTGAAGAAAAATCTAAGAATTTAAAAAATAAAATTAAAATTGATATTTTTGATCATTTAAATAAGTTGAGTGTAGATAAAATTATTAAAGATTCCAAAAAACATTTACCTTCAGACTTATATAATAAATTAATTAATGATTATAAAATAAAATCAGAAAAAATTATTAATAATTTAAATCCTTTTTTATCTTCAGATTCAAATTTATTGGATAAAAAAGAATTATCTGATTTAATAAAATTCAAAAATTTACTAAAAAAATCTTTAGAAGAAAAAGATATAAATAATATAGAATTTTCTATGTCTAAATTAGAACAAAAAAGTGATAGTTTTTTTAAACAAAGATTAAATAATTCTATTAAATCATATTTTTCTAAAGATAAAATTTAAGGATAATAAGAAAATATATGCCAAAAATTACTTTTTTACCTCATAAGATATTATTACCTAAAGGAGGTTCTTTTAATGCTAAATCAGGAGAATCTATATTAAATGTTGCTTTAAAAAACGGAGTAAATATTGAACATGCTTGCGAAAAATCTTGTTCTTGCGCAACTTGTCATTGTATTGTTATACAAGGAATAGATTATATTTCTTCTATTACTGAAAAAGAGGAAGATGCTTTAGATAAAGCATGGGGATTAGAAGTTAATAGTCGTTTAAGTTGTCAAGCTATAGTTTATAATAATGATATTATAGTAAAAATACCTTAAATAAAGATTATTTTTTCAATTTATATTAGTCTTTTTGTTCCTTAAATTTTAAAAATATTTGTAATCCAAATATTGCAAGTTCTTTTTGTAAATAACTTTCTAAATATCTTTTATATGAATTATTTAAATTTTTTATATTTCTTCCATGTATTATTATAATTGATCTATTTGAAATTGATTGGTGCGCAAATTTTAATTTTGTTTTTTTTCCACTATTTATAGGTGGTTTGTGTTCTGTTGTTGCCTTTTTTATTATTTTAGTTATTTTATTTGGAGAAATTTTCATATTAATTAATTCATATATTTTATTAATATATTTAAATATATTATTTATTCCTATATTCTCTTTTGCAGATATATATAATATTTTAATAAATTTTAAAAAATTAATTCTATTTTTTAATTTTTCTTTTATTTTTTCTTTTTCTTTTTCTTTAATTTTATCACATTTATTAATTAGTATAATTAGTCCTTTATTTAAACTTAAAACTAAATTTATTATTTTAATTTCTTGTTTTGTTATTTCTTTTGTAGCGTCAATTAAGATAATTGATAAGTTTGATTTTTTTATTGAGTAAATCGTTTTTTTTATTGATTTTTTTTCTAATTCGTTTTTAATTTTGCTTTTTCTTTTTATTCCAGCTGTATCTATTAATATATATTTATTATTTTTAGTATAGTATTTTATTTCATTGTTATCTACAGTACTTCCTGGTATTTTTGAGTGTATTAATCTATTTTCATCTTTAATAATACAATTTATTAATGTTGATTTACCAACATTAGGAATACCTATTATTGCTACTTTAATTTCTTTTTTAAATTCTATCTTTTTATTTTCTTGTTTAAATTTATAATTTTTTATTTTTTTAAATATTTTATCTATTCCTTTATTTTGAGTTGAAGATATAAAAAAAATATTACTATTGCCCAAATCAAAGAATTCATTATTAATATTTTCTTTTTTTATTTTATCTATTTTATTTATAATTAAAAATATATTTTTATTTAATTTACGTAGTTTTTGAAGAAATGTTTTTTCTTTTTCTGTAATGTTTGTTCTTGCATCTAAAACAAACATTATTATATTTGATTCTTTTATTGCTAAATTTAGTTGTTTATTAGTTTCTTTTAAAAATCTTTTATCAGAAAAATCTATTCCTATAGTGTCTATCAATATTATTCTTTTTTCTTTTATTTTTATAGTTCCATATTTTCTATCTCTGGTTAAGCCTCTAGTATTTCCTACTATTGATTTATCAGTTTTATTAAGTAGATTGAATAGAGTTGATTTACCTACATTAGTTTTTCCAACAATAGCAATTATTGGTTTCATATTTTATTATATTCCAAAATTATATTTCATTTATTTTTATTTTTGCTATCTCTTTTAATTTTATTTCGGTATTAGACTGTATGACTTTTTTAAATGACTCTATTGATTTATCAATTTCATCTCTTAATTTAAATATATCTCCTTTGAGATTTTCTTTTATTCCTATCCATTCTAAGCTTTTTATTTTTTCTAAAGATATTAAAGCTTTATCTATCTTTTTTTCCTCTATTTGTATTTTTGCTAATCTAAAATTTATTATGTTTTTTAGATTTTCATCTGTAGTTATTTCTGAAGCATGAATTAATAAGTCTTCAGCTATTTTTATATTGTTAGCAGAAATATATTTTGGCACTTTATTTACTATTAGAATTGATATATCACTGTTTTTACTTTTTAACATATATTCTAAAAAATTTTTTTCATTTTTATCTTTTTGATTTTTGATTTCTATATTTTCTTTCTTTAATTTTTCATTGCTGCCTATTTTTTGAGTTTTTACAAAACCAATAAATATAATTATTAATACAATAATAATTGTGATGATTATGTATTTTTTATTTTTCAATTTTATATTAATTTTTATTAAATTTATTATTAATTAAACTTATAGTAACATATTTTAAATTTTTTAATTTATTTTTTTTAAATTTTTATTTAAAAATTATATAATTGTTATTAACTTT